>NZ_CFHTQA010000012.1:0-80216 GCF_984394615.1 Spongiibacter sp.
TTTTTGGTCCAAGACTTATTACGCCAAGAGAAACTTGTGAGAGTGTTAGAAGAGGTTGAGCCTGTGCCTTGGGACTTATATATTTATCGCCCTCAACGTGGTCCAGTACCACAACGTATTCGATTGGTTTTTGATCACTTGGTGTCAAGATTGAGTGACCGCTAATGGCACATAAGTAATTTTCATAAAGTGCGAATACTGAATCGCCCCCAGTTTGCTAGATACCTCCCGGCCAGAGAAAATGGCTTAAAGAGAGGTATTTATGAGCAACAAGCGTTATCCAGAAGAATTCAAGATAGAGGCGGTCAAGCAGGTTACTGATCGAGGCCACAGTGTTGCTGAGGTCGCCAGCCGACTTGGCACTACCACACACAGTCTGTATGCCTGGATTAAGAGGTACGGGCCTGAAGCGAACGATTACCAAGCCAAAGCTGATGAGCAGGCAGAAATTAGGCGATTAAAGAAAGAGCTCCAGCGTGTCACCGAGGAGCGTGACATCTTAAAAAAAGCCGCGGCGTACTTCGCCAGCCACCCCGAGTGAGGTACGCCTTTATTCGTGAGCAGGCCTACAGACTGCCCGTTCTCACCCTCTGCGGCTTGATGGATGTTTATCCAAGCGGCTACTACGCTTGGTTAAAGCAGCCTAAGTCCAAGCGCAGCAAAGCTGATGAGCGCCTGACTGGGATGATCAAGCAATTCTGGCTTGAGTCTGTCAGCGTCTACGGTTATCGCAAGATACACAGCGACCTACGCGAGCATGGGGAGCAATGTGGGCCGAATCGCGTCCACCGGCTCATGAGGCAGGCAGGATTACGTGCTCAGGTTGGTTATAGGAAACCCAGAGCACCTGGCGTCGCGGTGCATATTGTTACTCCTAACCGGTTGCAGCGGCAGTTTAGTCCTGAATCACCAGATCAGAGTTGGGTCACCGATATTACCCACATCCGCACGCTCGAAGGTTGGCTGTACTTGGCGGTAGTTGTCGATTTGTTCTCCCGGAAGGTAATTGGCTGGTCTATGCAATCACGGATTACCAAAGAGCTTGTGCTTGATGCATTGCTCATGGCTGTCTGGCGTCGTAATCCCCAATCGATGGTGACAGTGCACTCTGACCAAGGAAGCCAATACACCAGCCACGACTGGAGCGCCTTTCTTAAAGCTCATGGATTGGAAGGCAGTATGAGCCGACGCGGAAATTGTCACGACAATGCGGTAGCTGAAAGCTTTTTCCAGTTATTAAAGCGCGAGCGAATCAAGCGTAAAATTTACAGCACCCGGTACGAAGCCCGCAGTGACATATTTGATTACATAGAACTGTTTTACAACAGCAGGCGTCGCCATGGTTTTAATAACCAGCTGTCACCTGTAGAGTTTGAGAAGCAACACCACGAGAGGCTGGCGAGTATCTAGAAAACTGGTGGCGATTCAGGGATTGTCATTATGAGCGCTTCACCATTCCTTCGGTTATTGCGGGAGCACATGCTAGTGCATCGCTACAGAGCTCTTACAATAGAATCGTACCGCTGCGGGATCAAGCCTTTCATTATTTTTCATGGTTAACAGAAGGCACACACACCGCAAACGGCTCTCACAAGGAACATCTCCGTAAGGCGGCGGACGTTTATGCTTTATTTATTCAAATGAAATGGGGCTCTCCTGCAAACGACGGTGAGTAAATCAATAGTAATCAGTCGGTACAGAGTGTTCGTCACGGCGAGAGCCGCCGTTCTTCTATGAAGCACATTGAGGCATGGGAACACCGATATCGGTCCCTTAGAAAGGGCCGGATGGCGCATTTTTGCGTGCTTTGGCGCTCCCCCCAAAGCAGCGGTGTAGTTAGGGCGCAGTGGCGGTTTGCGCCTCGCTAACCGATTGGCTGACCGGCATGGCGCTGTCCCACGGCCCGCCGATTACGGCGGCCAGTTGCAGTGCGGCTTGCAGGCGTTCGGCGGTGTTGCTGAGTTTGGCGCGGCGGGCGCTGAGGGTGAGGTTTTGGGCGGTGGCGACTTCGAGGAAGTTGATCATTCCCGCCTCGTAGCGGTTAACGATGATGCGTTCGTTTTCTTCGGCCAGGTCCAGCAGTTTGTCCTGCTGCTCGGCTTTGTCGCCCAGCAGTTGGATACTCGCGAGCGCGCTTTCCACTTCGGCAATGCCTTCAAGTACCGCTTGGCGATAGGCGGCAAGGCGCTGCTGGTATTGGGCTTTGGCAACGGCGACCGCTGCGCGGCGGGAACCGCCGTCAAACAGGGTTTGGGCAAGACTGGGGCCGACGGACCAGACCATGGTCGGGGTGTCGAGCAGGGCGCTGAAGCTGGCCGCCTGCACGCCCTGACTGGCGCTGATGGAGAAGCTGGGCAGCCACGCGGCCTGTGCCACACCGATATCGGCATTGGCGGCGGCAAGCTGGCGCTCGGCAAAGGCCACGTCTGGGCGCTTTGCAATCAGCGTGGAGGGCAGCACTTCAGGTAGCGCGGGCAAGTCGGGCAGCGACTGTTTGGGCGGCAGGGAGAATTCTACCGGCGCTTTACCCAGCAGCATGGCAATCGTGTTTTCTTCCAGTGCGCGCTGGTTTTGCAGGTCGATCATATCGGCGCGCAACGACTGGCGCTGGGTTTCGGCCTGAATTACATCGCCCCGCGACACAATACCGGCTTTGTACTGGTTATTGGTCAGACGCGCCGAGCGGTCGTAGGTGGCCATGGTTTCTTCGAGAATCTGCCGCTGCAAATCCAGAACACGCAGGCGGATATAGCTCTGTGCCACGGACAACTGGATCGACAGGCGCACCGCCGCCAGATCAGCCGCGCTACCTTGCAGGCTGGCTTTTTGGGATTCCACCTGACGGCGCACGCGGCCCCACACATCCGGTGCCCAGCTCAGGTTCAGGCTCGCGGCGCTGCGTTCGCTGAGCGGCGTGTTGTCGCCACCGCTGCGGCTTTGCGACACGCTCAGATCAAGACTGGGAAAGTAGTCGCTGCGGCTGCCGCGCCACTGGGCTTCGGCGGCGCGATAGCTGGCTTCGGCCTGCGCCAGTGTCTGGTTGGCCTGCATGGCCTGTTCGACCAGCGCGGTCAGTTCGGCATCGCCAAATACCTGCCACCAGTCAGCGGGCAGCGGCTGGACCTCGGCGCGGGCGGTTTGCCAGCCGTCTTCATATTTGTAGTCATCGGCCAGGGCGATATCCGGCGCCTGATAGTCGGGTCCGACCGCGCAGCCGGTCAGCAGCACTGCGCTGAACAGGCTTTTCAACAGCAGCAATTTACAGGGAAGTCGATTCACAATCATGGCAGGGCCTGAAATTCATTGTCGGGGCGGGCCTGACGGCGGCGCAGTATCGCGCGGCGCAGGCGCTCCAGATAAAGATAGATAACCGGCGTGGTGTACAGGGTCAAAAACTGGCTGACCAGCAGACCGCCGAGAATAGTCAGGCCCAGCGGCCGACGCATTTCGGCGCCCTCGCCAAAGCCCATTGCCAACGGCACTGCACCAAGCAGACCGGCGAGATTGGTCATCAAAATCGCGCGCATGCGGCGCATGGCGGCCTCGCGAATGGCCTGTTCCGGCGCCATGCCGTCGCGGCGCTGGGCCTGCAAGGCGAAGTCGATCATCATAATGGCGTTTTTCATCACAATGCCGATCAGCAGGAACAGGCCCAGCAAGGCGATCAAACTCAAATAGCTGCCGGATATTTTGAGCGCGATCAGTGCGCCGATGCCCGCCGGTGGCAGCGTAGACAGAATGGTGAGCGGATGCAGGGTGCTTTCATACAACACGCCCAGCACCAGATACACCGCCAGCACCACCCACAGCAGCAGCCAGGGCTGGTTGAGATTGGCTTCGAAATCCGCCTGTTCGGTACTCGGCGCGCGGTGCACGGCGTTGGGCAGCATGACCTTGTCGAGCATGGCGCCAATGGCTTCCTCGGCCTGCTCGGCGGTCACTCCCGGCGCCAGCTCGTAACCGATGCCCTTGGAGGCGAACTGGCCCTCATGGCGAATACGGTCTTCGGCCATGCCGTAGTCCCAGGTGGCGAAGGTCGACAAGGGCACCGAGCTGCCGTCGCTGGTCAGCACCTGCAATTGCTTGAGCACCGAGGGGCTGGAGGTGTAGCCGGGGCTCAGCTCCATCACCACCCGGTACTGGTTCATATCATCGTAAAGCGTTGCCACCTGCCGCTGGGAAAAGGAGTTGTTGAGCATGGAGGCGACCATGTTCATATCCACGCCGTATTGCCGGGCGGTTTCACGGTCGATCTCCAGCACCAGTTGCTGGGTCTCGCCGCTGCGCGGCGGATCGACATTCATCAGTTCCGGCAGGTCCTGCATGGCAATCGCCACCCTCGCCCCCCATTCCGACAGCGCTTCCAGCGAGTCGGAGCGCAGCAGCACTTCGTATTCGCTGCGGCGAAACGGCGACGACAGGCGGATATCCTGATCGACCATCAGAAACAACATGCCGCCGGGCACCAGTGGCGCATTGGCACGCAGGCGATCCACCACCGCCTGCGCCGAGTCGCCGCGCTCGCTCAGCGGCTTGAGGCTGACGGTGACCTGCGCGTTGGTCAGGCCGCCGCTGCCACCGCTGGTGCCGGTAATATCGGCCACGGCGGGATCGCGCAGCAGGTATTGGCGATAAGCCTCAATTTTGGGCTGCATCACCTGAAAGGAGAAACCGTCGTCGCCGCGCACAAAGCCGCGCACCTGCCCGGTGTCCTGATTCGGGAGACTGGTTTTAGGCAGGCTGGCGTAGAGGTAGACATTGCCCGCCACCACCGCCAGCAGAATCACCAGCAGCAGCTTTGAGTGGCGCAGCGACCAGTCGAGACTGCGCTGATACGCGTTCAGCAAACCATCGAACAGCTCGCGACTGTAAAACGCCACCGCGCCCTCTTCCCGCCGACTGGGCTGGGGCTTGAGCCAGCGGGCGCAGAGGCTGGGGGTGAGGCTGAGCGACACCAGCAGGGAGATCACAATCGCCGCCGCCAGAGTGATGGAAAACTCGCGGAACAGACGCTCGATCACCCCGCCCATAAACAGAATAGACACGAAGACCACCACCAGCGCCACGTTCATCGCCAGCAGGGTAAAACCCACTTCGCGGGCGCCTTCCAGCGCCGCCTGTTTGGGTGGCAGCCCGGCTTCGATATGCCGTTGAATGTTTTCCAGCACCACAATGGCGTCGTCCACCACCAGACCGCAGGCCACCACCAGCGCCATCAGCGACAGGTTATTCAGCGAGAAGCCGTAGAGGTACATGAACACCGCCGAGCCGATCAGCGAGACCGGAATGGCGAGGCTGGGAATTACCGCGCTGCGCAGGCGGCCGAGAAAACCCCACACCACCAGCACCACCAGGCCAACGGCAATCAGCAGGGTAATTTGCGCTTCGCGCAGGGTGGCGCGAATCACCGGGGAGCGATCCATAATCACCGCCAGTTCGCTGTCGGCGGGCATCAGCGCCCGCAGGCGGGGCAACTGCTCGGTAATCGCATCGATGGTTTTGACGATATTGGCGCCGCTCTGGCGACTGATCATCAGGATCACTGCCGGGCGGTCGTTGTGAAAACCGCTGCTGTAGCGGTCTTCCACCGAGTCGGTGACATTGGCCACATCGCCGAGGCGAAGCACGCCGCCGTCGCTTTCGCGGATCACCAGCTCGCGGTACTCGCTGGCCTTGCGCAGCGGATCGCTGGTGGTCACCCGCCAGCGCATGGCGTCGTCTTCTATCACCCCCAGCGGGCGCAGGGCATTGGCCTGGGTAATGGCGCTGCGCACATCGTCCAACGTCACGCCGCTGTGCAGCAGCGCACCGGGATTCAGCTCGACTCGCACGGCGGGCAGCGAGGCGCCGCTCACTGCCACTTCGCCCACGCCGACAATCTGCGCAATGCGCTGGGCGAGAATGGTAGACGCAGCGTCGTACAGTTCGCTGGGCGACAGATTATCGGAACTCAGCGCCAGCCCCATGATCGGCGCCTGAGACGGGTCGATTTTGCGAAACTGGGGATTGCCGGGCATACCCGAGGGAAGCTGACCGCGCACACTGTTGATGGCGGCCTGCACATCCCGCGCGGCGGCATTCAGGTCGCGATCCACCTCGAAATTAAGCACCACCTGAGTGCTGCCCTGATTGCTCGACGAGGAAATGGCCGTGACCCCGGAAATACTGCCCAGCGCCCGCTCCAGCGGCGTCGCCACGGTGGCGGCCATGCTTTCCGGACTGGCGCCGGGCAGGCTGGCGGTCACACTGATGACAGGAAAATCCACTTGCGGCAGCGGCGCCACCGGCAGCAGCCGCCACGCCAACAGGCCAAGCAGTACCAGCGACAGCGACAGCAGGCCGGTGCCCACCGGCCGATCGATGAACAGCCGCGACAGATTCACTGCGGCACCTCGGTGAGGGCCTCGTCGTCATCGCTCACAAAGCGCGAGCGCAGGCGATCGAAGAACAGATAGACCACCGGCGTGGTGAACAGCGTCAGCACCTGACTGACCAGCAGACCGCCGACCATCACCAGACCCAGCGGTTGGCGCAGCTCGGCGCCACTGCCACCGGCCAGCATCAGCGGCAACGCACCGAACAGGGCGGCGAGGGTGGTCATCAGAATGGGACGGAAGCGCAGCATGGCGGCGCGGTGAATGGCGTCTCGTGGCGACAGGCCCTGATGACGCTGGGCGTCGAGGGCGAAGTCCACCATCATAATGCCGTTTTTCTTCACCAGACCGATCAACAGCACCACGCCGATGACCGCAATCAGGTCGAAGGCCTGACCGCTGATCAGCAGCGCCAGCAGTGCGCCGACCGTCGCCGACGGCAGCGTGGAAAGAATAGTGACCGGGTGAATGGCGCTTTCATAGAGCACGCCGAGCACCACATACATGGTGATAATCGCCGCGAGAATCAGCCAGAGACTGTTAGCCAGTGAGGCCCGGAAAGCCTCGGCCGCGCCCTGAAAGCGGCTTTCAATCCCCAGCGGCAAGGCGATCTCTTGCTGCACGGTTTCAATAGCTGTCACCGCCTTGCCCAGCGAGATCCCCGGCGTCAGATTGAACGACACGGTGGCCGACGGGAACTGTCCCTGATGATTAATCAGCAGCGGCGCCTGACGCTCTTTCACCGTCGCCACACTGCTGAGTGGCGCGGGCTCACCGGACGACGTCGGCACATAGAGATTTTGCAGGGCGCTCAGGCCGGTGGCCTGACGCTGATCCACTTCCAGCACCACCCGGTACTGATTGGCCTGGGTAAACAAGGTGGCGATTTGCCGCTGACCAAAGGCGTTCTGCAGCGTATCGGCAATGGATGACACGCTCACCCCGAGGCGAGCAGCCGCGTCGCGGTCGATATCGATATACGCTTCCTGCCCCTGCTGTTGCAGATCGCTGGCGACATCCTGCAGTTCCGGCCGCGCGTTCAGCGCGGCGATCAGCTTGGGCACCCACTCAGCCAGATCGTCGCTGCTGGCCGCCGTGAGCGTGAAGCGGTACTGAGTGCGGCTGACGCGATCTTCAATGCTCAGCTCCTGCACCGGCTGGAACCAGGCGTCGATACCGGGCACTGACTGGGCGCGCTCTCGCAGCCGCTCGATCACCTCGAACACCGATTCATCCCGCTCACCGTGAGGCGGCAAACTGATTAACATGCGACCGCTGTTCAGCGTGGTATTGGTGCCGTCCACACCGATGAACGACGACAGGCTGCTGACGCCGGGGTCTTCCAACAACGCCGCCGCCAGCGCCTGCTGACGGTTGGACATATTGGCAAACGAGGTGGTCTGCGGCGCTTCGGTCACCACCTGAATGGCGCCGCTGTCCTGTACCGGGAAGAAATCTTTATCCACCAGCAGATACAGCAAGCCGGTGAGCGCGATAGTGCCGAGCATGACCGCCATGGTGGCGCGCTGGCGTTCCAGCACCCAATCCAGTGCAGTGCCATAGCGTTGAATCAGCCGGGCAATCAGGCCCCGGTCTTCATCGAGTTCCAGCGGCTGGCGCAACATGCGCGCACACATCATCGGCGTAAGGGTGAGCGAGACCACCAGCGAAATGCCGATGGCGACCGCCAGCGTCACGGCAAATTCGTGGAACATGCGCCCCACCACATCGGCCATAAACAGAAGGGGAATCAGCACGGCGATCAGCGACAGGGTGAGCGAGACCAGCGTAAAGCCAATCTCCTTCGCACCTTTCAGCGCCGCGTCCATGGGCGAAGCGCCCTCTTCGCGGTGGCGGGCGATGTTCTCCAGCATGACGATGGCATCGTCCACCACAAAGCCGGTGGCGATGGTCAGCGCCATCAGGCTGAGGTTGTTAATGGAAAACTCCGCCAGATACATGAAGGCGAAGGTGCCAACCAGCGACAGCGGCACGGCGATGCTGGGAATGATGGTGGCGGGCACGCTGCGCAGAAACGCGAAGGTGACCAGCACCACCAGCGCGATGGCGAACAGCAGCTCTTTCTGCACGTCGCGCACCGAGGCGCGGATGCTGTCGGTGCGATCGCTGAGTACCGTCACGTCCACCGCATTGGGCAGGGTTGCGGCAAGCTGTGGCAGCAGCGCCTGCACGCGGTCGGCCACATCAATCACATTGGCGCCCGGCTGCTTCTGCACGTTCAGCAGCACCGCAGGCTGGGTGTCGGCCCAGGCGGCGAGGAAGCGGTCCTCGGCGCCGTCGACAATCGTGGCAACATCACCGAGCCGCAGCGGCGCATCGTCCACCCACGTCAGAATCAGTTTTTCGTAATCGTCCACCGAACGAATCTGGTCATTGGCGTCGAGCATGGTGCTGCGATAGGGGCCGTCGAAGCTGCCCTTGGGCTGATTGACGTTGGTGGCCGACACCGCCGTGCGCACGTCGTTGAGGCTGAGCCCGTAGGCGGCAATGGCGGTGGGATTGACCTGAATGCGCAGCGCCGGACGCTGACCGCCCGCCAGACTGACCAGACCCACGCCCTGCAACTGCGCCAGCTTCTGGGCCATGCGGGTGTCGACCAGATCGTGCACGGTGGGCAGCGGCAGGCTCTCGGAGGTGATCGCCAGCGTGAGAATGGGCGCGTCGGCGGGGTTCACCTTGCGGTAAATGGGCGGCGTGGGCAGGTCGCTGGGCAGCAGACTGTTGGCGGTGTTCAGCGCGGCCTGCACCTCCTGCTCAGCCACACCGAGATCGACCTCCAGTGCAAACTGCAGGGTAATCACCGAGGCACCACCGGAGCTGGTGGACGACATTTGCTTGAGGCCGGGAATCTGGCCGAGCTGTTTTTCCAGTGGCCCGGTAATGCTGCGGGCGGTCACTTCCGGCCCGGCACCGGGGTGGAACGTGAATACCTGAATAATCGGATATTCCACCTGCGGCAGCGCGGCCACCGGCAACAGGCGCCAGGACAGCATGCCGAGAAACAACATCGCCAGCATCAGCAATGAGGTCGCCACCGGACGAAGGATAAAGGGACGGGAAATATTCATCGCCGGTGACTATGCCTCCGATGAGGCAGTTCTTTTGGGCGCCGCGCCGGGCGTTTTGGCGTCCTTGTCATCCTTCGCGCGTTCGCCGTCTTTCGGTGGCTCGCGACCGCCTTCCGGCCGCGGGCCCATTGGTCGCTCGCGCTGCAAACCGCCGACCGGCAGTTCCAGCGCGGCGGATGCCCCCTCGCCATCGACCACAACCGGGCGGCCATCACGCAGGCGGTCCAAGCCTTCCAGCACCACCTGATCGCCCGCTTGCAGCCCCTGGGTAATCACAATCCGGTCGCCGTCGGCGGCGCCGAGGGTCACCACTTTCAAGCGGGATACACCGTCTTCCACGGTGTAGACATAGTCGCCCTGAGAGCCGTGCTGCACCGCATCCGCAGGCACCATCAATACATTGTCGACCTGCTGCACGCGCAGGCGGACGTTAACAAACTGATTGGGGAACAGCGCGTCGTTGTCATTGGCAAACAGCGCGCGGGCACGCAGGGTGCCGGTGGTGGTTTCGATCTGGTTATCGAGGGTATGCAATACCCCGCGGGCAATGACGGTTTCGCCGTCACGGCTCAGCGCTTCCACCGGCAGGGCAGTATCGCCACGCATGGCTTCGCGCAGCCCCGCCACTTCCACTTCGGGAACCGTGAACAGCACCGAAATGGGTTTGGTCTGGGTGATGGTGACAATGCCGTCGGCATCGTTGGCGGTAATCAGGTTGCCCGCATCGACCTTGCGCAGACCGAGACGACCGGCGATCGGCGCGGTGATGTTCGTCCACGACAGTTGCAGGCGTGCATCGGCCACCTGTGCCTGTGAGCTTTTGTTGGCGCCCTTCAGCTCGCGGACCAGCGCCGCCTGACTGTCGAGTTCCTGCCGGGCAATTGAGTCCTCGGCATACAATCCCTGATACAGGGCAAGATCGACCTGGGCATTTTCCAACTGGGCTTCGTTCTGCTGAAGCTGGCCCAAGGTCTGGTCGAGCTGGGCCTGATAGGGCTCGGCGTCAATGCGTGCAAGCACGTCGCCCTTGCTGACCTCGGCGCCTTCCTCGAACAGCAGTTCCTCCAGCACACCACCAACCCGGCTGCGCACCACCACGGTGTTCAGCGCGCTGACGGTGCCGATTGCACGCAGTCGCACATCGAGGCTGCCCTGCTCCACCGGCACGACCCGCACAGAGGTGGTCATGCCGCCGAAACCGCGCATCGGTGTGTCGCTTTCCGTTGAGTCACCGCTGAGCAGCAGGTAGCTGGTCCCGGCAAGCAGCAGGATCAGCAGGGCCAACCAGGCGAATGTTTTCTGCTTTGGGCTCAGTGGCGCGCGCTGAGTCATACGGCGGGGTCTCCAGAGGAATCACGTGTAGAAGGTGGTTATGACCACCGATAAAAAGCCTGTATACAGACCTCATCCCGAAGACAAAATCTCTACACAGGCTCAAGTTAAACACGGCAGCGGCAAAAATCCCTCGCGCAATCTACACCTTGTAGAGGCCGTTCTACTGTTAATACCGAATCAGCACATCAAAAGGTGCATCGGCGAGGTCATTTATTTGCCGCCGATTTTGCCAGAGGGTATCACGCGTGCTCGGCTGCCTCCCGCGCATCATCCCCCTTCAGGCGTGCCACCAGTCTGACGACCACCACATAGAACAGCGGCACAAAGAAGATGGCCAGCAGCGTGGCGGCAATCGTCCCGCCGACCACACCAGTGCCAATGGCATGCTGGCTGCCGCTGCTGGCACCGCTGGCCACCGCCAGTGGCAGCACGCCAAACACAAAGGCCAGCGAGGTCATGATGATCGGCCGCAGCCGCAACCTTGCCGCATCGGCGGTCGCCTGCAACAGCGGCTTGCCCTCCTGCTCATATTGCGAGCGGGCGAACTCGATGATCAGGATGGCGTTCTTCGCCGCCAGCCCCATGGTGGTCAGCATGCCGACCTGAAAATACACATCGTTGTTGAGGCCTCTCAACCAGGTCGCCACCAGAGCACCGAGTATGCCCAGTGGCACCACCAGAATGACCGCAAAGGGCACCGACCAGCTTTCATACAAGGCGGCCAGACAGAGGAACACAATCAACACCGACAGCACGTAGAGCATGCCCGCCTGCGAACCCGAGGCACGCTCTTCATACGACAAGCCGGAGTATTCCATGCTGATACCGGAGGGCAGTGTCTGGGCTATGCGCTCCACGGCTGCCATCGCATCGCCGGAGGTATAGCCCGGCGCAGCGGCACCGAGAATCTGGATCGCGGGCAGGCCGCCAAAGCGCTGCAACTTGGGTGAGCCATAGGTCCACTCGCCGCTGGCAAACGCCGAGAACGGCACCATGCCGCCGTCGGCATTGCGGACATACCATTTATCGAGATCTTCCGGACTCATACGCGATGACCAGACACCCTGCACATACACCTTTTTGCTGCGCCCGCGATCGATAAAGTCGTTTACGTACGTCGAGCCCCAAGCCGCCGACAGGGCGTTATTGATATCGTCCAGCGACACCTGCAAGGCGCGCGCCCGCTCATCGTCGATAATGACCTCATACTGCGCCTCGTAGGGCGGTCCGTTGGGGCGAACCATGGTCAGGCTGGGCTCTTGCGCGGCCATGCCGAGGAACTGCCCCATCGCCTGATCGAGCACTTCCCGCCCGAGACCGGCGTTGTCTTTGAGGTAAATATCAAAACCGCTGGCGGTGCCCAGCTCGATAATGGACGGCGGCACAATGGCAAAGACCCGCCCTTCACGCAGGGTAGAGAAATAGGCATTGGCGCGCTCTGCCACCGCAAAAATGCTCTGCGACGCCTCCGGGCGCTCCTCGAAGGATTTCAGACTGACAAACACATTGGCCGAGCTTTGACCGCGACCGGCAAAGTTAAACCCGATCACGGCGTGTACCGAGCGCACGGTGTCGGGTTCGTTTTCGTCAAAGTAGTGACGCAGCTTGGCGACCACCTCTTCGGTCTGGGCCGCCGTGGAATTACCGGGCAACTGCACCTGCACGACCATTACCGACTGGTCTTCTTCCGGCAGGAAGGCCGAAGGCAGTACGTGGTATACCCACGCAGCCAGACCACAGATCAGCAGGTAGGCGAGAATAAAACGACCCCGGCGCGCCAGCACGAAGTTGACGCAGCTTCTGTAACGCTGAGCGCCGCGGTCGAAACGGGTATTAAACCAACGGAAGAAACGCAGTTTGCTGTGGGCTTCGCCGCGTTCAACAGGTTTGAGAATGGTGGCGCAGAGCGCCGGTGTGAAGAACAGGGCCACCAGCACCGAGAAACTCATGGCCGAGATAATAGTGATGGCAAACTGCTGGTAGATAACCCCGGTCGATCCACCGAAGAAGGCCATGGGCATAAACACGGCCGAGATAACCAGACCGATGCCGACCAGCGCACTCTGGATCTGATCCATGGATTTACGGGTGGCTTCCTTGGGCGACAGGCCCTCCTCGGACATGATGCGCTCGACGTTCTCCACCACCACAATGGCGTCGTCCACCAGCAGGCCGATCGCCAGCACCATGGCAAACATGGTCATCACATTGATGGTAAAGCCCAGCGCGAACATCACCCCGAAGGTCGCCATCAGCACTACCGGCACCGCGAGTGTGGGAATAATCGTCGCGCGCAGGTTCTGCAGGAACAGCAGCATGACCAGGAAGACCAGCACCACGGCTTCAATCAGCGTGTGCACCACCCCTTCGATCGACGCCGCCACCACCGGCGAGGTGTCGAAGGGATAAACCACTTCCACGCCCTCGGGCAAATACGGCTGCATACGCTCCAGTGTGTCTTTAACCGCTGCCACGGTATCCAGCATATTCGCACCGCTGGCCAGTTTCAGGCCCATCGCCGCCGCCGGTTTCCCCCAGTAGTGAGAAGAAATGGAAAAGTTCTCGCTGCCCAGCACCACGTCGGCCACGTCGCTGAGGCGCACCTGCGCACCGGAAGCATCCACTTTCAGCAGGATGTTTTCGAATTCCTCGGCGGTTTTCATCCGCACCTTGCCCACGACCGTGGCGGTGAGGCGCACTTTGTCATGGGCGGGCAGGCCGCCGAATTGTCCCGATGACACCTGCACGTTCTGGCTGCGAATCGCGCTGATAACATCCTGAGGCATCAGGTCGTAACTGTGCAGCCTGGCCGGGTCCAGCCAGATGCGCATGGCATAGGGCGCGCCCATCACCATGAAATCGCCGACCCCGGTCGTTCGCGCGATGGGATCGCGCAGCGTAGACACCACGAAGTCACCCAAGTCGGCGGAACTGAGGCGGCCATCCTGCGACACCAGTGCCAGCACCAGCATAAAGCCGGGTTTGTGCTTGGCTACCCGCACGCCCTGACGCTGCACTTCTTCGGGCAGCATGGGCATGGCGAGTTGCAGCTTGTTCTGCACCTGCACCTGAGCGATATCCGGATCGGTGCCCTGCTCGAAGGTCGCCACAATGGTGATGTTGCCCGTCGACAGGCTTTCGGAGGAGATATAGCGCAGACCATCCAGACCATTGAGCTGCTGTTCAATGACCTGCGTGACCGAATCTTCCGCGGTAGCGGCCGACGCCCCCGGATAGTTAATACTGATGCCCACCGCTGGCGGCGCGACATCGGGGTACTGGCTGACCGGCAGGCCGCGAATGGACAGCGCACCGCCCAACATCAGCAGAATGGCAATCACCCAGGCAAAGACCGGGCGGTCTATAAAGAATCTCGACATGCCGGGCCTCGCTTATTTCGCTGCTGTGGTAAACGCGGTGCTCATGTCCACGGGCGAGGCCGGGGCGCTGGGCGCCACCGGCATGCCCTCCCGCAGCATCATCGCGCCGTCGACAATCACCTGATCGCCGGGGGCGACGCCGCTTTCCAGCAGCCAGGTATTGCCGACGGTTCGCAGCAGGGTGACCGGCCGACGCTCAGCAACATTGCCCTCGCCCACCAGCCATACAGACGCCTGCCCGGTAGGGTCGCGCAACACGGCTTGCTGGGGCAGCAGAATCGCATCGTCGCGACTGCCCTCGTTCAGCTCGGCATGCACAAACATGCCCGGCAGCAGTTCGCCGTCGGGATTGGGAAATTCAGCACGCAGTGTCACCGAGCCCGTGCCGGGATCGACATTGACCTCGGAGAACTGAAGCTGACCGCTGTGAGCATAGCGACGGTTATTGCCCACGTGCAGGGTAACGGTCGCCTCGCTGTCGGCCGACAGTTGCAGACGACCGGCACGAATACTTTCACGCCACTCAAGAATCCGACTGACCGGCTGGACCACATCGACATAAATCGGATCGAGCTGCGTGACCACCGCCAATTCCTGAGCCTGCGAGGCGCTGACCAGCGCGCCCTCCGTCACCATGGAGCGACCGATTTTCCCCGCAATGGGTGCGCGAACGACGGTGTGCTGCATATTGATATTGGCGACTTCCAGCTCGGCCTTGGCGGCCTGCAAGGCGGTGAAGGCATCGTCATATTGCTGCTGACTGACCGCCTTGCTCTTCAGCAATTTGCCGTAACGGGTCCACAGGTTCTGGGCCGTTGCCAGACCGGCCTCTGCCCTGGCCTGCTCGGCCCGATAGGGCGCAGGATCGATCTGATACAGCGGCTGCCCTTCTTCCACGGCCGCACCTTCGTCAAACAGCCGCTTCAGCAAAATACCCGACACCTGCGGCCGCACTTCGGCCACCCGATGCGCCACAGTGCGCCCCGGCAGCATCACGGTGCTGTTCAGCTCACGCGCGTCTACCCGATGCACACCAACGGGAGCGGCAGCGGGCGCCTGTTCGGCGGGTGCCGCCGACTCCCCACATGCGACCAGCGCCAGCAGCGCGGCAGCCACAAGTGGGCGAAAGCAGGGAGAAACAAGACGCGAACAGCTCATGGAAAGCAACTCCTGACAAGATTGATGCATGTATCTACTAGCGATACACTGTACCGCATAGTGGATTTACATGGCAATAGCGAATTGCTATATTGCGCGACACCAACAAGGCATAATTCTAAAAACACAGGCTCTCCGCCCCGCAGACGCTGCGGTGGTGACACGAGATTTAAAGGAGTAAGCAACGCGCCATGGCAAACAACGGACGCCCCTCGGGCGAAGACTCACCCGGCGGCATTCAGGTCATCGCCCGAGCGGCGGCGATCATGCGAGCACTGAGCGAACACAGCAGCGGGATGAGTCTGGGTGCCATCGCCAAAGACATTGATCTGCCTCGCTCGACGGTGCAGCGCATCGTCAATGCACTGAAGCAAGAGGGCTTGGTGGAATCACTCAGCCAGAACGGCGGCCTGCGCCTGGGGCCCGAGGTCAGTCGTCTGGTATTCCAGGCCCAGTGCGACATCATCTCGCAGATTCGGCCGCACCTTGAGGCCCTGCACAGTACACTCGGCGAATCCGTAGCACTTTGCCGACTGAGCGGCAGCCAGGTCATTGTTGCCGACACGATTACCGCCGAGCGCGAACTGCGCATTGTCTTTCCCGTCGGCACGATGCAAATCCCCATCTACTCCACGGCGTCGGGTAAATCCTTGCTGCTGGACATGGATGACGAGGAGGTAGAGCGCCTGCTGCCGGAGGACATGCCCAAGCTCACCGTACACACACGGAGTCGCCAGGCACTGCTCAAGGAATTGAAAACCCTGCGCCAATCGGGCATCGCGACCGACTACGACGAGCACACCATTGGCATAACCGGCTTCGGCATTCCCGTCGAAACCTATCAGGGGCGCTACTGCGTGGCTGTGGTATTGCCGTCGGCCCGTGTCCCTGCCATTGAGTCCGACATACGCGAAGGCCTGTACCGCTGCAAAGCGGATATCGAAGCCAAGCTGAGCACCGAACTCTAACGACGCTATCCATACGCTCTCCGCCAGATCAACTGGCGGGCTCCCTCACCGCTCTAACACATAGGCCTTGCGCGCGAGCACAAACAGAACATATAATAAGAATCGTTATCATTTTACTTATTGGCAGCGCTAGCACTAGGGAGTTCAACGGTGTCCCCTTTGTTTAATCTTCTCCTCACCGGCGGCCCGGTCGTCTGGATACTCGGCGTGTTTTCCATCGTCAGCCTCGCCGTCGTCCTGCTCAAGATCTGGCAGTTCTGGGGGCAACTGAAGCTCTCCGATCGCAGTGCAGAAGACGCCGTACATCGCCTGCAAGAACACCATGTGAACGAGGCTCTGCTGCTGGTCAAAGGCGCCAAAAACCCGCGCTCCAGTGCAATTCGCGACACGCTGGAAACATTGAACATTCCCGGGCTCAGCGAAGCGCAACAGCGCGAAGAAGCCTTCCGGCGCGCCCGTGGCCGGGTGCTTGAGCTGGGCAGCCAACTCCGCATTCTGGAAGTGATTGCCACGCTGGCCCCACTGCTCGGCCTGCTGGGCACCGTGCTCGGCATGATTGAGGCATTCAAGGCAATGGAAGCCGCTGGCGAACAGGTTGATCCGGCGGTTCTGTCTGGCGGTATCTGGCAGGCGCTGCTGACCACCGCTGTCGGTCTGGCGGTCGCCATCCCGGTATCCCTGGCGCATAGCTGGCTGGAGCGCCGAGTCGAAAACGAAAGCGCCGGTATTCAGGACGCGGTAGAACGCGTGCTGACCCTGGCACCGTCACTGCCCAAAGCACAGGCGAAGAAGCAAGACGCAAAATGAACGCCCTGCTGCCGCCGCGCCCGCGCAAAGCCATCAGCCTGACGGCGCTGATTGACGTGGTATTTATCCTGCTGATGTTTTTCATGCTGACCAGCAGTTTCACAAAGTGGAACAGCCAGCAGATTAAGGCCAGCGTCGGCGGCGACAGCGTTGCCGCCACACAGGATAAGGACATGCAGTTTTTACTGCTGATGCGCGACGGACAAGCTGCCGTCTTTAAAGGCAGCGAGCGCAGCGGTGCCGAGCCGCTGGATCAGGCATTGCTGCGACTGGATGCCAAGGCGCTGGTCACACTGATTCCCGATGCCGAGCTGACCGTCCAGCAAATCCTCGACAGTATCGCCACGCTGCGCCACGCGGAGATTACTCAGATCTCGCTCGGCCAGAGTAGCCAGTTATAAGTTTTACGCCGATGAATTCACTCCTCCACAGCAAACTGCGCCGCGGCAGCAGCGACGACAATATGATCCCGCTGATCAATATTGTTTTCCTGCTGCTGATTTTCTTCATGGTCGCAGGACAGATGCGCGCCGGACTGGTCGGCGACATCACCCTGCCCGACGCCAATCTGGAGACACCGACGCCGCCCAAGGCCATCGCCATTCAGATTGACCGCAGCGGCCAGACCTATCTGTTCGGAACCCCCACCAGCATTGAAGACATCCAGCAGCAGCTCCAGGCGCTGCCCGCAGAGCAGCCGCTGAATATTGCCCTGCAGGCCGACCGAGAACTCAAAGCCGCGCAACTGGACACGTTGCTGGCGGCACTGCGCGGTCTGAGCAACGCCACCACCAGTCTCTACACCAAGAAAGGGGCGAACTGAGCTCATGCCCCGTATCTCCTGGCCCATTGCGATTGCGGTATCGCTGTTAATCCACGGCGGTCTCGCGATTGGATACTGGCAATCGCGCCCCGCGCCACATCAGGGCGGCGCCATTGGCGAGGGCGAATACGGATTTGAGATCGGCCTGGGGATGGCCGGCTCCTACACCGATGCCGTTGCCAGACAGAAAGCCAAACAACGCCAGCAGGAAGCGGAAGCCGAGAAACAACGGGAGCGTCAACAGCGGGAAGCAAAAGCCAAGCAAGAGGCAAGAAAACCCAAGCCGGAGCCGAAACCCAAACCTAAGCCCAAACCCAAAGCGCCTGCGCCCGTCGTCGCAAAAACCGCTGAGCCCAGCCCGGCGGAGGCGGACTATCAACACAGCGAGACGCCGCCGACGGCAGAGTCGCCGTCACCCGCGCCCGCCGCTGAGCCCCCCAAGCAAAACACCGTTGCCAGCGCCGCGCCCAATGACACCCAGTCACAGGCTTCCCGAAAAGCCACCGGGTCGGGCAGCCAACAAAAACTCGGCGGCCGCCCCGGCGCGGCCCGCGATTATTTCAGCACGCTGATGGCCTGGCTGAACCACCACAAGCGCTACCCGAAAATCGCCAAGAAAAACAAAGAACAGGGCATCGTGAAACTCAAGTTCACGATCGCCAAAGACGGCAGCATTTCCAACGCCAGCATCCATACCGGTTCCGGCCACCGCCGCCTGGATGAGGCGGCGTTGAAAGTGCTTCAGGATGCCGACCCGGTTCCCGGTATTCCGGATGATCTCGGCCGTGACACCCTGACGCTCGTGGTCCCCGTCGAGTATTCGCTGCTGTCTCGATATTGATCCGGCGGCGCCCGCTATAGCAGACCGGGAATCAGCGCCCGGCGCTTCGCCGGGTATTCGTCAAAGGTCTCGTGATACCAGCGGTGATTGCTCAGTGCGCGCGGCAGCAAATTCGCCACGGTCCACAAAACAAAGACCGCCCCCGCCAATGACCAGCTGGCAATCGCCCAGCCTGTCCAGATCAGAATTTCACCGAAGTAGTTGGGGCAGGAGATATAGTTGTACAACCAGCCTCGGGGAATCTTGTAGCCACTCTCCCCCGGCTTACGCAGCGCCGCCAGCATGGCATCGGCGCGACGATTGACCCAGAAACCCAGCGCAAAGATCAGTACACCCAACCACAGGCGGGGATCGACCAGCCACTGGCCATAATCTGCGCCTAATTCAGACCACGACAAGATGGCCGCATTGAGGAAGGCGATACCCAGATTGGTCAGCACCGCCAGCGCCGGAATCAGCAGTGGCGTCTTATCGGCCGGTTTCAGTTTGCGCTTGAAGGGGTAGATAAAGCTGCGATGAAAATAGTGAAGCTGCCACAGCGCAAACAGCAGCAGCGGCGCGGGCGTCAGCGCGTGTTCGCCCATAAAGAAGATCACCGCGAAGCCGATGGATGACGGCGCCTCCATCATCACCCATGACCAGCGCGTGGGAATTCCCGGCCCCCACCACCAGGCGAGATTACCGTCGTTGTGGCGACCGTAGGCGGCCTTCACTATCCACTGCAGCACCACAAATACCAGTACCGACATGATCGCGTAGGCCAACAGCAAATCGTTATAAAACGCGGCGATGGTCATAAGTAGCGCATCCCTGTGAGTTGTTCTGACTGCTCCCACAACTGCCCACCGACGGCGCGATCGGTGGCAGCCTTGAGCACCGCAAGCTGTTTAGGAGAACCACGGAACTGGAAGGGACCGGCGGGGCCGATATATTCGCCGCCACGCAGGGTATCGACGGTAGCGGCATAGACACTGGGTAAGGCGCCCTGCTCTGCGCTCTGGGCCAGCAACAGATTACCGAGGCGAGCGATGTGTTGCCACAGGCGTCGGCTCACACTGGCTTGCCCACTATCGGCAAAGGCCACATTGGTCGATGCATACCCCGGATGTGCCGCCAGACTGATCACCGGGCTGCCTGCGGCAGCGAGTCGGCGTTGCAGCTCGGTAGCAAAACAAAGATTGGCAAGCTTGGCACGCCCGTAGGCAGCGACCTTGCTGTAGGGTTCGCGCTCCCAGTTCAGGTCGTTGAAATTCAGTGTGCCGCGCTTGGCGGCGAGACTGGAAACGGTCACCACCCTCGCCGCAGGCGCGGCCTGCAATGCGGGCAGCAGTGCACCAGTCAACAGAAAATGGGCAAGGTGATTCACCGCAAACAGCATTTCGTGACCCGCGGCCGTGCGTTGTAAAGGCAGGCCCATGACCCCGGCGTTATTGATTAACAGGTCCAGCGACTGCTCCGATTCCAGATAGCTGTCCGCGGCCTGTCGCACGCTGTCCAGCGAGGCCAGGTCCATCGGCAAGACCAGCAGCGAATCGCGTGAGCCCACGCGGCTCGCCAAACGCTGCACGGCGGCCTCCGCGCGTTCGGCGCTTCGACAACCCAGCCATACCTTGGCGCCACACTGCGCCAACATCAGCGCTGACTGGTAGCCGATACCGCTGTTGGCGCCGGTGATCAGCACCCGCTTCCCTGAAAGGTCCGGCAGCGAGGCCGGCATCCATTTGCCCATATTCATTATCCTTATGTGTCCGGCAATTCGCTGGCTGGAGCGAGTCCGGGGACGACTGATATAGTAGCCGAAAATTCGCTACAGGCTCCGCTGTGACTTCTCGCGCACTCTGCCAAGGTTGTGATCGCCCACTGAGCACCTGCCTCTGTCAGGCTATGGTTCAACGCCACAGCCACTATCGTCTGACCCTTCTTCAGCACCCCAAAGAAGCTCGCCACGCTCTGTCGTCGGCGCCGCTGCTGGCACGCGCTATTCCCGGCAGTCGCCTGATCGTCGGCGAGCACTTCGAGCCCGAATCACTGCTCGGCCATGACTGGCAACAGCATAGCCTGCTGCTGTATCCCGGCGAACCCGCCATGAGTACGAGCGAGGCCAATGCCGCTGACATCACACAGCTGATTATTCTCGACGGCACCTGGCGGAAAACTGCCAAGCTGCTGCACCTTAACCCCTGGCTCAATGCGCTGCCGCGACTGGCACTGAACGTAGACCAGCCCAGCCGCTATCGCATTCGCAAATCGCCCCGCGCCGATGGCCTGTCGACCATCGAAGCCGCCGCACAGGCACTGAATGCCTTGCACGGTAACCGCGACTACGACGCGATTCTCGGTGCCTTCGAGTTGATGATCGACCAGCAAATTCGCGCCATGGGTGAAGACACTTACCGGCGCAATTACTCGGACAAAAGCTGAACCTGATCCAGCCCCAACATCGCCAGCAAGCGTGTCATCAGACTGCGGGCGTCCAGCGTTGGATCAGCAGCCAGTGTCAGCGCGGCCTCGGCCAGCGCCGAAATGACCATGCGGATCAACAGCTCCGATTCAGCATCGCTGAACTGCCCGGCAAGATGGGCCTCGACCGGCGCCTTCGCACTCCCCAGTAAAGACTTTACCTCCCGAAACACGGAGGTCTCGGGCCAGCGTTCGCGCCCGAGCACGTGGGTGGCATCCATCAGCACCACACGACTGAAGCCCGGCTCCTGCATCACATTCAGAAATAGCTCCCACACGTCCGGCAGCACCCAGGAGCCGCGAGAACGCATGGCGGCCATGCGGCTGGCGAGGCGATCTTCGTAATACTCGGTCACCGCCGTGAAGAGCTGCAGCTTGTTGCCGAAGTAGTGGTAAATCGGCGTCACCGTAATCCCCGCATCCTCGGCGATGTCCGCCAGCGATGTTTCCGCAAAGCCGCACCGACCAAAGCGCTCGGCCGCACAGCGCAGGACTTTTTCTTTGGTCTGCCGCCGCCGCTGCGCCTGCGTCAATCGCGTGGGCGGCGCCTTTTCCTGACTGGCACTCATCCAGCCTCCCATTCATATATTTGACTTATATAAGATGATTATATATCTTCACCGGAAATTTATGTAAACACACTACACAAAAAATAAAAGCACAGGACGATCACCACCACCGTGATCGCGACATAGATACAACACTCGACATAACACTCGACACAGCAACCACCATAACAACAGGGACAACGCCATCATCATGTCTGTTCATGCGTTTACTGCGGTCCGCCCCAAGCAGCAAGGGTCCGACCTGCGATGAAAGTACTGCTTACCGGCGCCTTCGGCAATCTGGGGCTGCTCTGCCTTGAGCGCTTGCTGGCCGACGGCCATGAGCTGCGCTGCACCGATCTTGATGGCGAGGAGCAGCGAAAACAGGCCGCCCGGTTTAGCGGGCAGTGCGAGATCGTCTTTGGCAATATCTGCGAGCCGCAATTTCTGCCCGGACTGGCTGAGGGGGTGGAGGCAATTGTCCATCTGGCCTCGCTGCTGCCTCCAAATACCGACAAGCAACCCGCACTGGCCGAAGCCGTCAACGTTGATGCAGCGAAGGCGCTGATCGACTGCGCGGCCCGACAGACGGCCCCGCCACTGTTTATTTTTCCGTCATCACTCACCGTGTTCGGCCCGTCCCAACGGCACAATCCCACGCGCAGCAGTGACGACCCGGTGGAAGCCTCAGACCACTACACCCGGCACAAACTGCTGGTGGAAGACTACCTGCAACGCAGCGCGCTTCCCTGGATCATTATGCGTGTGGGCGTGTCGGTCGATGCCCGCACTACGAAAACTGAGCGCCAGGTGCTGCGCCAACTGCTGGGCGTACACCCGGACACGCCCATGGAATACATCCATCCCAAAGACGTCGCCCGCGCTATTTCCAATGCGCTTAACACGCCGGAAGCCCGGCACAAGATCCTGCTGCTGGGCGGCGGCGAGAGCTGCCAGATTACTCATCACGCGTTTATGAATGCCGCGTTTACCGCATTGGGCCTTGCGCAGAAGCCCGGTATTCACGGCGAAAACAATTACTACACCCACTGGATGGACACGCGCGAAGCGCAGGCGCTGCTGGACTTTCAGCAACACAGTTTCGCCGATTATCAACAGGAACTCCGGGACAAATTTACCCCTATCCGCCGCTGGACAAGTCCGGTCAGACCGCTGCTCAGGCCGCTGCTGCCCGCACTGCTCCGACGGCTCTAACCACGCCATTCCACAACGCAATGCATACTGATAATTCTAAAGGGACGACCATGCATCACTACAAACGCTACCCGCTGCCACTCGCTGTGGCATGCATGACCATTGGCGCTACCCCCCTGGCACTGGACGCCGCCGAGCAGCGCGCCAGCGGCCTGATCGAGGAGGTCGTCGTCACCGCAAGGAAACGCGCGGAAAGTATTCAGGAAACGCCGGTTGCGGTGACCGCCATCACCGGCGACAGCCTGCGCGAGCAGGGCATTCTCGCGGCGGAAGAGCTGAGTAAGTCAGTGCCAAGTCTGCAGATCAACAACAGTACCTCTCCGCAGATCTTTATTCGCGGTATCGGTCAGCGCGCGCCCTTCGCCCGCTTTGATCCCTCTGTCAGCGTGTATCTGGACGGCATTTTTATTCCCCGCCCCGACGGGCAGTTGCTGGACACGATTGATGTCGACAGCGTGCAGGTCTTGCGCGGCCCACAGGGCACGCTGTTCGGCAAGAACAATACCGGCGGTGCACTGGTGTTTACGCTCACCAAACCGGGCGAGGAATTTGGCGGCTATATTGATGCCGGCCTGGGCAACTACAACGAGCAGCGACTGCAGGCGGCCGTCGACATGCCGATCAACGACGAGCTGTTTACCCGGGTATCGGTCAACACCCGCCGTCGAGACGGCTTTCTGAAAGACGCTACCGGACGCGAGAACCAGTCCATTGATCGTCTGTCGGCGATCTTTCAAAGTCGCTGGCTGGCCAGTGACGAGCTGACGGTCGATGCCTTTGCCTTTGTCGGCCGCACCCGCGAAAACTTCCCCTCCTATCACTGCCGCATCAATAACGAAGACGCGTTGTTCGTGAATGGACTGGGCATTCTCTGGCCGGGCGATACCGATCCGAACAACCCCTCGGCCTACGTCGACAACTGTAATGCCAATGCCCGCGACGCGCAGCCGGACCTGCACACCAATCAGGGGGATAGCCAGCGACAGCGCAAAGACAACGACGAGCTGATGCTGGGACTGACCTTTGATTATCAGTTCAGCGACAACCACAGCATGAAGGCCATTTTGGGCTATCGCGATGCGACCAAGATGAACCCGCAGACAACGGCGGACGAAGGTGGCCCCGCCGAGTTCTTGCGCGCCGACCTGCTGGGCGACAGCATTCAGGAGTCACTGACACTGGAACTGCAGTTTAACGGCGTACTGTTCGACAGCGTCGACTATGCTGCCGGTATTTTCTATCAGGACGAGTACAAATCGGAGCGTTTCAATACCGCCAACCCACTGGTGGGCTCGGAGCCGATTAACTTCCTCGGCCTCGCCGCCGGGCAGGCGGGCGTTGATATTGCCGCCCTGACGGATTTACTGGAAACGGTCACCGGACTCATCCCCGGCGGCACCGTGCCGCTGGTTGCCGCCGCCCTGCCACTGGCAACCGTGCAGGATTTTGAAATCGACGGCCAGACCTTCGCCGCCTTCACCCAGGCAACCTGGCATGTCACCGATCACTTTGAGCTGACACTGGGCGGACGCTACACCGAGGAAACCCGTGACTCCTACCTGGTGACCCGCAGCGCCGACCTGGAGGAAGTCACATCGATCGTCAGTGGCGCCGATCCGCGCTTTATTCCGCTGCTGCCGTCGATGGGCGCCATGGCGTTTCTCGGCCGCTGGTCGCAGGACCCGCTCACCATTGCCAACAATATACTGCGCGAGCAATTTCCCGGCGATATTCGTGCGCCGCTGGGCGATGCCAAGATCGACACCCGCGAAGACACCTTCCGCCAGTTCACCCCGATGGCCTCTGCCGCGTATATCTTCCCGGAGGAAATGCTGGATGGCAGCCTGATCAATTCCGCCATGGTCTACGCCACCTGGAGCAATGGCTTCAAATCAGGCTTTCAGGAACCGTTTGGCCTCGACGGCCTGAGCGTAGTGGAGCCGGAAGAACTGGAAAACCGCGAAATCGGCATCAAGATCGACGCTCTGGAGCGCTCGCTGCGAGTCAATCTGGCGGCCTATTCCATGACCTTCAAAAACATGCACCTGATCACCGTCAACGTCGATACCAACAACACGCTGGTAGTGGGCTCCCAGAACGCCGGGGAATCGGTGATTGAAGGGGCTGAGCTGGAAGTCATGTGGTTCCCGAGCATGAACACCATGATCAACCTCACCTACAGCAACAACAACTATCGCTACGAAGAGTTCATGGATAACGACCTCAAGTCGCTGGCATTGCGCGGTGAGTATGTACCGATAGACCGCTCTGACGAAGAGTTTGCCGTCTCTCCCGAAGAGACCGCGTCGCTGGGTATTCAATACACCTTGAACACCGACATCGGCCGCTTCGTGCCGCGCCTGGACGCCAGCTATAAAAGCGATGTGTATCTCGGGCTGGATCGCGGTGCCTGGGAAGCCGCCAAACGCAAAGAGGCACTGTCTTACGCCGATGCCTATGTCCTGCTCGACGCTCGCGTGAGCTGGAGCAACCACGAGGACGACCTGAGTATTGCCGCCTACGTCAAAAACCTTACTGACGAACGCTATGAGATCGGCGCGGTGTCAGCCGGGGACAGCATCGGCACCTTCACCAGTGTCTTGGGCGAGCCGCGCATGTATGGCGTGGAAGTGCGCAAAACCTTTTAAGCGTTTTTCATAGGTGCTCGAAAGAGCCTTGGGCAGACCTCGGACTTCACCCGCTGAGGCTGCCCTTTTTTCTTAGCTGGAAGCCATCACCATGAAACTGGAACCGGGAAAAACCGCGCTGATTACCGGCGCGGCAGGCGGGCTGGGCAGTGCGCTGGCCAGAGCACTGGCTGCGCGCGGCTGTCATCTGGCGCTGGTCGATATCGATCAGCAGGCACTGGAAACGCTGGCGGCGGAGCTTCGCGGCCCGACACTGAGCGTGAGCTGTCACACCGTGGACCTGCGCAACCGTGCCGCGATTCAGGCACTGGCAGAGGACGTACGCCAGCAGCACTCAGCGCTGCATTTGCTGATTAACAATGCCGGGATCACCCTGCAGAAGAGTGTAGAAACACACAGCGAGGCCGACTGGCAGCGTGTCTTTGACCTGAACTTCTGGGGCACGGTGAATAGCTGCAAGGCGTTTTTGCCAATGCTGAAAACCACCGGTGGCGCGCATATCGTGAACCTGTCGAGCATGGCGGCCTGCTACGGTATGCCCAGCCAGAGTTCCTACAGCAGCAGCAAGGCCGCCGTTCAGGCCTACAGTGAATCGCTGCGCGCCGAGTTGCGCGGCCAGCATATTGGCGTGACTTGCATAAACCCCGGCGCCATCAACACCCAGATGATTCAGGCCACACTGGGCGAGTCGGATGATATTGCTCAAGCCGAGGCCAATATGGCGCTGGCTCAGCGCTTTGGTATTGCGCCGGCCAAAGCCGCGCAGAAAATCCTGGCCGCCCTGGAGCGCAATCAGGCGCAGCGTTTTATCGGCGTCGATGCCAGGCTGTATAGCCTGCTGAGCAAACTGTTTCCCGCTGCAGTGTCATACGCGCTGGCGAAAAGTTATGAGCGCGTGAGCGGTCGCAATGAGGCGCTAACCGACCGCCCTTAGTTCATCTTGTCGCAGGCGCTCATCACCCGGTTGCGCCCATGTTGCTTGGCGCGATACAGCTGCTCATCGGCCGCCATCAGCAGCGGCAGACCTTCACCGTCTTCCAGCGGGATCTGGGTGGCCAAGCCAAGACTGACGGTGACAACTTCGGCCACCGTTGACTTTTCATGGGGAATCGCCAGCGACTCAATGGCCTGACGCAGCCGCTCAGCCAGGTGCATGGCACCGGCGTGATCCGTCTCGGGCAGCAGGCAGACAAACTCTTCCCCCCCAAAACGGGCCAATACATCGCGACCGCGCTCAACATTCTGACTCAGCGTTTTGGCAATCGCTTTCAAACATTCATCACCCTGCAGGTGACCGTAGTGGTCGTTGTAGCTTTTGAATTGGTCGACATCGATCATCAGCAGCGACAGGGCTTTGCGATTACGCAGGCAAGATCGCCATTCGGCGCGCAGGCGATCATCCAGAACCCGGCGGTTGGGCACGCCTGTCAGGCCATCCATCGACGCCAGATTACGCAGGGTATCCGCCTGCCATTTCAGCGTCAGATGGGTCTTTACTCGCGCTTTAACAACGGCGGGATTCACCGGCTTGCTGATAAAATCCACAGCCCCGGCAGCCAGCGCGGCCGATTCTTCCTCCGGGCTGTGCTGCGAGGTCACGAAAATCACCGGAATCGCCGCAGTATCCGACTCAGCCTTGAGCTGCCGGCAGACTTCCAGGCCGTCCATATCCGGCATCAATACATCAAGCAGCACCAGATCAGGCTGGTTCTGATGACACATCGCCAGCGCTTCCTGCCCGCTGGTGGCCATAAACACTTCGTAGTCATCAGCGAATAGGGGATAGAGCGAATGAATATTCACCGGCTCGTCGTCCACAATCAACAAGCGAGGAACGTGCTCGACAGATTGTGTAGGTCAGGCCATCAGCTCGTCACTGTGTGTGGCGAAAGGTCTCGGCATTTACTCTCCTTGCTCCGACTGCGCGGCAAGCCAACGGCCCAAGGTTTCTGCAGCGGCGCTGAAATTCAGCTGATTCATGGCGGGTTCTATCTCTCTCATTACGGGGTGTCGCCCCATCCCTTTTGTTTTGATCTGGCGGTACACGGCCACTGCCCGCATATTGTTCTGTTTCAAGAGCTGTTGAAGCTCATTGGCCAGAGCTTTCATCGCCTGTTCATCGACAGTGTTGATGTCGGCCTCACGGCTATCATTGCCGCTATCCCGCGCCACCCCCTTGAACACCGAACAAGCCTCATCCAATAGCACTCGCGCTTCATTAATCGCAGCACGCGGGTCCTGCTCCTCGTCCCGACAAAGCCGCTCGGCTGTGAGCAGGCTGTCGGCCAGCGCATTTGCGCCCAGCGTTGCAGACGCTCCGCGCAAACCGTGCAATAGGCGCGCCACCATATCACGATCGCCAGCGTCAAGCGCGCTGTCTACCGCCTGAAAGCTATTGCAGTGATGCTCGGCAAAATAGGCCAACTGCTCCATCAGCAGTGACTTTTTGTTTCCCATGCGTTCCAGCGCAGCGGAAAGATCAAAGCCTGGCGGCGACGGCAGACTCCCGGACTCCGACTCATCAACGTCATGCGCCACACGCTCAGGCACCGAAGCAAGCGGCTTGCGCCCACAAGCATTGAGAATACTGGCAACCAGCACCGGCAACTCAAAGGGCTTGCCAACGTGATCATCCATACCCGCATCGAGGCAGGCCTGGCGATCGCTGGGCATGGCATTGGCCGTCATGGCAATGATCGGCAGCGACGTCAGTGCAAGTTCCTGGCGAATCTTGCGGCTGGCGGTAAAGCCGTCCATCTCCGGCATTTGCAGATCCATCAGCACCACATCAAAATCCTGCCGCTCGCGAAGAAGGTCCACGGCGATGCGGCCGTTTTCCGCCAGCACGATCTGCGCGCCCTCCAAGGCCAGCAATTCTCTCGCGACCTGCTGGTTGGTGGGGTTATCCTCGACCAGCAAAATCGTCAGTCCGCGCAACGACTGTACCGCCGGACGCTCATCTGTTTTGACAGGCGATGCTGGCCGTTGCTCATCCAGTGTGCCCTCAACCGCCCGATAGATATCGCTAGCCGTAGCAGGCTTTGCCAGAAACGCGTCGAACAACTCCTTTGGCGAACGCCCTTCGCTATCGTAGGTTTCCCAACTGTGGGCGGTCACTAAAATCAGTGTTAAGTGCGGCGCGACGCCATCGCGCAATCTGGCGGCCAGTTCGCAGCCATCCATACCCGGCATGACCCAGTCGATCAGCGCCGCATCGAAAGACTCGGCGTTTTCCTCCAGTATCGCCAAGGCCTCAGCGGCACTGCCCGCTTCCTCACACTGCCAGCCCAGCGACTCGCAGGCGCGAACCGCTACCTGCCGCGCCGCGGTGTTGTCCTCCACCAGCAACACCCGTCGGGATTGCTGCGGCGTCTCGCTGCCTTGAAGTACCTCGCCCAGCGACTCAGCGTCGGCTTTTAACGGCAGCGAAAAAGAGAACACACTGCCGCGCCCCTCTTTGCTGTCCAGCTCCAGCTCACCACCCATCAAATGGATCAGGCGCTGGCTGATCACCAGCCCCAGCCCGGTTCCCCCGTAGCGCCGCGTGGTGCCCGCTTCAGCCTGAGTAAACGATTTGAATACCCGCTGCTGCTGTTGCTCGGACATCCCGATACCGGTGTCGCGCACGCTGATACCCAGCACCACATTATCGCCCTCGCGGTATTGCACAATAATGCCCACGGTCACCTCACCCCGTTCGGTGAACTTCACGGCATTACCGGCCAGATTGAGCAGCACCTGTTTGATACGCAGCGCATCACCAAGCAGTCGGGCGGGAATCTCGGGACTGATATCGAACAGCAGCTCCAGACGGGTTTCGTCCAGCTGCATAGTCAGGATATTGGCAACGTCGCGCAACAGCTGCTCAACGCTGAACCACTGCGGATCGAGCTGCATTTTGCCCGCGTCAATTTTGGAGAAATCCAGAACATCATTAATGATGCCAAGCAGCGCACCCGCCGCATCCCTAGACTTGCGAACATAGTCACTTTGGTGGTCATCGAGATCAGTCTGTTTGAGCAGAGTGAGCATCCCCAGCACGGCATTCATCGGCGTGCGAATTTCATGGCTCATATTGGCGAGAAACTCGCTCTTTGCACGACTCGCCTCCTCAGCCGCCACCTTGGCCTGCTCCAACTCCAGCAGCTCAGCCTTGCGGCGAGTCAGGTCGATAACGATGGTGAGAAAACCGAGGTCCTCATCATTGCCATTGACCAGCGAACTGGTTTTCAGCAGCACGGGGAATTCACTGCCATCACGGCGGGAAAAACGCCACTCGCGCTCATCCTGAAAACCTTCACGCAGCAAGGTGCGGGTATCCAGCTTGCCGCCCTGAACCTCGGCGGTGACATCCACCGCATCCCAGAAGTCGCGCCCGACAAAGAAGTCGGTGATGCGCTTTTGATCCACCACCTCCTCAGCCTTGTACCCGAGCATTTGCTCCGCCGCCGGGTTGAACAGACGAATACGCCCACTGGGGCTGCTGACCACAATGCCGTAGCCAGCGCGCTCGAGAATCGCCTCCTGCATGGTCATCGCCGACCGCAGCTCGCGGGTGCGCTCCGCCACCTGCTCTTCCAGCTCCAGATTGAGCTTGCGCAGCTTGGCCTGTGTTTCGCGCATCTCCCGAACATCGCGAATAATACTCGCGGCACCAATGACCTTGCCGTCTTCACCTCGCATCGGCGAGACGTTCACCGACACCTCTATCAGACGGCCATCACGATGCTGGCGCAAGGTCTCGAACGGCGGCACCGCTTGCCCGGCTTCCAGCGTTCGCTTCAATTCTTCATACTCGCTCTGGCGGTCGGCGGGCACAATTAATGTCGACACAGACTGACCCAAGGCCTCTTCGGCGCTGTAACCAAACATGGCCTCGGCCGCCGGGTTCCAGTTGGTAATCTTCGCTTGCTTATTCAGCCCAAGGACCGCGTCATTGCTTGCCTGGATAATCGCCAGCAACTCAGCATTATTGGCAATCGCTGCCTCCCGGCGGCGGGCATTCACCAAGAACTGCAGAATCAAGATCAGCGCGAGCAGCAGGAAAGCCCCGAAGGTCAGCAGATTCAGATTGCGGGAGTGGCCAACGTAGTCGCCAATGGCATCGTCATTGGCCACCAAGGCCAGGAAGACGGCGTTATTCCGATCATAGTCGATGTGATGCATCGCCACATGCCAGGGACTGTCGGCCGTGGTATAGGCGCCGGCGTCGCTGCGCATGGGCAAATCAAATTGCTGCGCCCAGCGGTAGGGCTCCCCGAACTCAAAGGCGTAGCGTTTGCTGGCATCGGGGTGTAACAGGAAGTCACCCTCCGGACTGAGCAGATAGACATCCAGCCCCACAGGCAAATCCCTGCTGAGCAATTGCTCCGCAAAGCTGAAATCCACATTGACGACGAGCAAGCCCAGTTTGCGCTGCTGTTCGTCAAACAACGGAGTAATTAAGCGCAAGGTCGGCACCAGGGGCATTTCGATCCGCCCCAGCTCCCGATTGAGGTTAATCGCGGAGGCGTAAACGCCCCGATCCTCGCGGGATACCGCTTCGATATAGTAATCGCGCTGGGACTTGTTCTGTAGCTCGGCGTCAGCAACCGGCCACAGTTCCCCCGAGCTGAGTCGATCTACCCGAACCAGCTCCTGACCGGGGTCCACAGCACTGATGATGCGAAGCTGCCGAATCTCCTCCCGCTGGCGCATAAGCGACAGGAAGTCGTGATGAAGTCGGCCTTTCTGGGAGGCATCCAGCGCGCCAGCTTTCGCCATCGCCGTCTGAACCGCTGCCACGGATGACAACTGAGAAAGCATCTGAGTGTCACGCTCGAGCAAGTCAATACGACTGCGCAAGCTGCTGCTGCGAGCGTCTAATTGTTGTTGCAGTTGGGTATTTAAGCGGGCTTCTGCCCGCGCAGTGGCAAAATGCTCGGACAGCGGAAACAGGAAGACGAAAGCCACACCGAATACCAGCAACACCAGCAGTATCAGCCGCGCTCCCAGTATGTCGATACTCTCTCTTATCGCATTTCTCAAGCCAGGGGCTCCCGTTTCTTATGTTATTCGGCCAACTGCCGGCATCAGCGTTCGAGTATGATTCTAGCTCGTTGTTCAAATTCCGGGTCGATAGGCGCGACAGCGGGCGCGCCGAAATGCGCAAGCCAGGCATCCTGAACACACTGCATAGCGTGGACCCTGGCGTAATACTTGTCATTGGCGGGAATTAAGTGCCATTCAACCGGAGAGCTGCTGTACTCCAGCAAATCCTCAAAAGCCGACTGATACTCAGCATAACGCTGAAAGGCGCTCAGATCCGAGCCCGTCAACTTCCAGTGCTTCTCGGGATTATTCAGCCGCGCCAACAGACGCTGGCGCTGGGTCTCCTCATCGATGTACAGCAGGATTTTGAACAGCAGAATGCCGTCATCAATCAGCATCTGTTCAAACTGGGCAATTTCCCGACGCGCGCGTTCTACATCGTGCAGGCCATTTTCTACCCGCTCAATCAGTAAGCGCCCGTACCAGGAGCGGTCAAATACGGATATCTGTCCGGGCTTGGGCAGGCGTTCCCAGAAGCGCTGCAGATAATGCTGTCCGCGTTCGCGTTCATCCGGCGCGCCGGTGGGATGCACGCGCACACTGCGGGGGTCCATGTAGCGCAGTGCCCGCCGCAGCAGCCCCCCTTTGCCAGCGCCATCCGGCCCTTCCACTACCAGCACCGCACGCTGCCGGTTGCGGAACAGACTGAGCTGCATCGACATGAGCGCCAGTTGCAGGGCATCCATCTGCAGCTGGTAATCCGGTTTCGACAGGCTCGGGTAGGTCAGTTTATCCAGCGAAACCATCCGGCCACTCCCTTGCAATGCTCGACAAAGAGTTACTGTACCCCGATTCTGCAACTCCGCGAAATCCGTGTTACACCTCACTGCCCAACACGTCACAGAAACCAAATTCCTGCTTTGTCCGTAAACAAGGCAAAACGTCAGCAGAGAGCAAAAGCATGATTTCCAAGGAAGCGACCGCCGTGCACGAGGCCCTGCTCAAGGCCGGGCTGGAAACGCCCATGCGCCCCCAGAGCGCACTGAGCAATGAACAGAAAAAACAGCGCATCAGCGACTTAATGCTGGGTGTTATGGAGACTCTGGGGTTGGATCTGAGCGATGACAGCCTGGAGGAAACCCCGCACCGCATCGCCAAGATGTACGTCGACGAGATTTTCTGTGGTCTGGATTACAGCAACTTTCCCAAGATCACCAATATCGACAACAAGATGCGGGTAGAAGAGATGGTGAAAGTCAGTGGCGTCAGCGTCACCAGCACCTGCGAGCACCACTTTGTAACGATTGACGGGGAGGCAACGGTTGCCTATATCCCCCATGACAAAGTTATCGGGCTCTCCAAGATCAACCGCATTGTGCGCTTCTTTGCACAGCGTCCTCAGGTACAGGAGCGCCTGACGCAGCAAGTGCTGGTGGCGCTGCAAACCCTGCTGGAAACCGAAGATGTGGCAGTCACCGTGGATGCCATCCACTACTGCGTGAAAAGCCGCGGCGTGATGGACACCAATTCCCGCACGCAAACCACCGCGTTGGGGGGTAGCTTCAAAACCGATCCCGCCACCCGCAACGAGTTCCTCAGCCAGAGCTGCCGCTAGTCGGCAGCCCCTTCCGGAGACAGCCGCGCCAGGGGAATACGCAGGGTATTCCCCATGGCACTTCCCGGCTGTCCGACCATTTCATCGTAGGCACTTTGTTGCACCAGAAACTGGGGACAGGCACTCAGGGACAAGCTCTCACGCAAGGCCGGCAAGTGCCGCGAACTGAGTCGTTTCCCGTGGTGATACAAAGCTCGCCGCTCACCGTTAATCACGGCCATGGCACTGTATAAACCGCCATCCAGCGCGTGAATTTCCAATGCGCTGGCGGCATGACTATCAATCTGTTCCAACTCAAACCGTTTCATAACAACCTCCATTGACCTTGGCTATACGCCTGCGGTCCTCAAAGGGTTCTCGCGGCTGTGGCATAATCGCCCACCTCCCTTTCCATCAAGAAGGATTGCCCTGATGACGCTCCCGACGCTACGCGATGCCAGCCTGATCCAAAAAGGTCGCTATGCCATTTTGCAATTTGAACGCGATGACGTGATGAATGCCCTGACGGGCACCGCGCTGATCGACGATATTTGCGATGCGATCAACTGGGCAAACGCCAATACAGAGATCAGTTGCCTGATCCTGACCGGCGCCGGGCGCGCCTTCAGTGCAGGCGGCAATGTTAAGGAAATGCGGGATAAACAGGGCATGTTCGCCGGTAGCGCCAGCGAAATTTCGGACGCCTACCGACGTGGCATCCAGCGCATCAGCAAGGCGGTATTCAACGCAGAAGTGGTCACCATCGCGGCCGTTAATGGCGCCGCCATCGGCGCGGGCTTTGATCTCTGCTGCATGTGCGACCTGCGCATCGGCAGCGAGAACACCCTGTTCGGCGAAACCTTTATCAATCTGGGGCTGATTCCCGGTGATGGGGGTGGCTGGTTCTTGCAACGTCTGGTGGGCTACCAGCGCGCGGCCGAACTGACGTTTACCGGACGACTGGTCAAAGCCGACGAGGCATTGTCACTGGGTCTGCTGCTGGAAAAAGTGAGTAGCGACTCACTGCTGGCACGCGCGGAAGCGATGGCTACCGACATTGCCAGCAAGCCCCCGATCACCCTGCGCCATACCAAGCGCCTGTTGAAACAGGCGCAGCGTCAGGAATTGAACGACTTTCTGGATGTGTGTGCCGACGTGCAGGCGCAGTGTCACGGGACTGACGACCACGCGCTGGCAATCGATGCCTTTTTCAGTAAAACGCCAGCGACCTATACGGGACGCTGAGCGCCGGTACCGCCGGTGCCTTCAGTCGCGCACCGGCTCCACATCAACCCGGTCCACCACGCCTTCGCGCTCGTCAAACACTTCCATGCTGACCGTAAAGCCCCAGAGTCGACTGAGGTGTTTGAGCACTTCTTTGGCCTCGCCGGTCAGCGGCCGGTCGCGCAGCCGGGTGTAGCGCAACAGCAGTGAGCGATCGCCCATGTATTCGTAGCGCTGCACCTGAATATCCGGCACCAATACGTCGCGGTTGTACTGCCGCGACAGCAGGCGACGCACTTCGCGATAACCGTCTTCATTGTGAATCGCTGCCACGGTCAGGTGATCGTCCTGATGCTGGTCGGCAATCGCAAAAAGGTGGAATTCGCGAATCAGCTTGGGGGACAAGTACTGAGCGATAAACGACTCATCCTTGTAATTGCGCATGGCAAAATCCAGCACCTCGCGCCAATCCTTGTCGACAATATCCGGGAACCAGGCGCGGTCTTCCTCGTCGGGCTCCTCACAGATGCGCCGCAGATCGCGGAACATGGCAAAGCCCAGCGCATAGGGATTCATACCGCTGTACGCCGGGTGATCGTAGCCCGGCTGCATGACCACATTGGTGTGGGATTGCAGAATCTCGAACATGAAGCCATCGTCGACCAAACCGCGATCATAAAGGGTGTTAAGCAGGGTGTAATGCCAGAACGTCGCCCAGCCCTCGTTCATTACCTTGGTCAGCCCCTGGGGATAAAAATACTGCGCGAGCTTGCGCACAATACGCACAATTTCCCGCTGCCAGGTCTCCAGCGTCGGCGAGTACTTCTCGATGAAGTACAGCAGGTTTTCCTGAGGCTCGGCGGGAAACGCCTTGCGCGATTTTTCCGGTGTATCCGCATCGTCTTTGGCGGAGCGCGGCAGAGTGCGCCAGATTTCATCGTACTGCTTGCGGGCATGCTCGGCGCGCTCGTGCTGACGCCGCAGTTCATCCTGGGCCGACAGCGGCGAAGGCCGATGGTAGCGGTCGACGCCGTGGTCCATCAGGGCATGACAGGCATCCAGCGTTTCTTCCACCTTGTCGATGCCATACTTCTGCTCACACTCGAAAATATACTTTCGAGCAAACACCATGTAATCGACAATCGCGTCGGCACTGGTCCACTGCTTGAACAGGTAATTGCCTTTGAAAAAGGAGTTGTGACCGTAGCAGGCATGAGCGATGACCAGCGCCTGCATGGGCATGCTGTTGTCTTCCATCAAGTAGGCAATGCAGGGGTCGGAGTTGATCACCAACTCATAGGCCAGTCCCCGCATGCCGCGCCGATAGGCCTCTTCATTGCGGATAAATTCCTTACCGTAACTCCAGTGGGTATAGCTGATCGGCAAACCGACTGAAGCGTAGGCATCGAGCATCTGCTCAGAGGCAATCACCTCGATCTGGTTGGGATAGGTATCCAGACCAAATTCAGCGGCGATCTTGGCGATCTCGCTGTCATAGCGCTGAAGCAGCTCGAAGTCCCAGTCGCCGCCGTGAGACAGCACGGATTCTTCTCGACGCGTGTTGGCAGTATTCATGCGGCCTCCCGCTGGAACAGCTCCCGAAGTACCGGATAAACATCACCGCGATGCATGACGCGAGCGAGGGCAAAGTTGGGATCGCGCAGCTGACTGTACGCCGCCGCCAGTGGTGTCACGCTGTTGGGGTTGTCCGGCACTTCAACATAAGAGAAGTAACGACACAGCGGCAGAATATCGGACTTCAAGCGCGAGGCACTGCGCTGGGGATCGCTGCCGAAAGCATCGCCATCCGACACCTGGGCACCGTAGATATTCCACTGCTCGCTGTCGTAGCGGTCGGCGATAATCTCCAGCATCAGATTCAGGGCCGACATGACCACGGTGCCGCCGGTCTGCGGATCGTGGAAAAAGGCTTCTTCGTCCACTTCTTCCGCATTGGAGGTATGGCGAATAAAGACCAGTTCCACCTTCTCGTACTTGCGGCTCAGGAACAGGTAAAGCAGTGTGAAAAAGCGCTTGGCGAGATCCTTCTTCTGCTCCGACATGGACGCCGACACGTCCATCAGGCAGAACATCACCGCGCGGCTGATCGGCTTGGGCTCCTTTACCTTGTGGCGGAAACGCAGGTCGTATTCATCCAGAAACGGCACACGGGCAATGCGATCCTTCAGGGCCTGAATCTCCTCGGGATCACCACCCTGTTCTTCCAGCAAGCGAAGTTCACGTTTGAGCGGCGCCGTCAGCGCAATTTTCCGCGCCATGGCGTTTTCCAGCGAGCGGCGCACTGACAGATTGGCCGGCACGCCACTGGGGGTATAGCCCGCCCGGCGCATGGTGAACTGACTGGCATCGCCCAGAACGGTGCGCGCCATCCGTGGCAGTTCGAGGTCGTCAAAGAACAGGTTCATGAACTCCTCTTTGGAGAGGGTAAACATGAAATTGTCCTGCCCGTTGCCGCCCTCGCCTTCGCCCTGGCCCTCGCCGTCTTCACCCTGACCGCTACCACCACCCTCCGGCTTGGCGATTTTGTCGCCCGTCGAAAAGCTGTGGTTGCCGGGATGCACCATCTCGCGATCGCCGCCCTGACCGATACGGAAGCGGGGTTCGGAAATATCCTTTACCGGAATTCCCACCTCGCCGCCGCGCCCCATATCGGTAATGGAACGCTTGGCTACCAGATCGGCAACCGCGCGCTTGAGCTGCGATTTGTAGCGCCTGATAAACCGCGCGCGATTGGTCGCATTCTTGTTACGGTCGTTCAGGCGCCGGTCAATAATCATCGACATTTTCGCCCCTTAATCCTTGCGGATATCAGCTTTCGGTCAGCCCGCCTTGCGCACGCGCAGATACCACTCAGACAGCAGCCGCACCTGTTTCGGGGTGTAGCCTTTTTCCACCATACGCGTGACAAAGTTCTCGTGTTTCTTGCGATCTTCATCCGAGGCTTTGGCGTTGAAGGAAATCACTGGCAGCAACTCTTCAGTGCTGGAGAACATTTTCTTCTCAATCACATCACGCAGCTTTTCGTAACTGGTCCAGTTGGGATTGCGGCCCTCGTTCTGTGCCCGCGCCCGCAGCACGAAGTTGACGATCTCGTTGCGGAAGTCCTTGGGGTTGGCGATACCGGCCGGCTTTTCGATTTTCTCCAGCTCGCCGTTCAGCGTCGCCCGGTCGAAAATCGCCCCAGTTTCCGGATCGCGGTAATCCTCGTCCTGAATCCAGTAGTCCGCAAAGGTGACGTAGCGATCGAAGATGTTCTGACCGTACTCGGAGTACGACTCCAGATACGCAGTCTGAATCTCCTTGCCCACGTATTCGGCGTAGCGCACCGCCAGCCAACCTTTAATGAACTCCAGATAGCGGCGCTGCACATCCTCCGGCAATTGCTCGCGCATGATGCGCTGTTCCAGCACATACATCAGATGCACCGGGTTGGCGGCGATTTCGGCATTGTCGTAGTTAAAGACCGCCGACAAGACCTTGAAGGCAAAGCGGGTAGAGATACCGTCCATGCCCTCATCCTGCCCCGCATAATCACGGTACTCCTGATAGGACTTGGCGGCCGGATCGGTGTCTTTCAGCGACTCGCCGTCGTACACCCGCATCTTCGAATAGATGCTGGAGTTCTCCGGCTCTTTCAGCCGCGACAGTACCGAGAACTGCGCCAGCATTTCCAGCGTACCCGGCGCACAGGGCGCCTCGGCCAGCGAACTGTGGCGCAGCAGTTTTTCGTAAATTTTGACCTCTTCCGACACCTGCAGGCAGTAGGGCACCTTGACGATGTACACCCGGTCGAGGAACGCCTCGTTGTGCTTGTTGTTGCGGAAACTCTGCCATTCCGATTCGTTGGAGTGGGCCAGAATCACCCCCTGAAACGGAATCGCCGAGAAGCCTTCCGTGCCCTTGTAGTTCCCCTCCTGCGTCGCAGTCAGCAGCGGGTGCAACATTTTGATGGGCGCCTTGAACATCTCCACAAACTCCAGCAAACCCTGGTTAGCCAGACAGAGGCCACCGGAGTAGGAGTAGGCATCAGGGTCGTCCTGGGCATAGGCTTCCAGTTTGCGAATATCGACCTTGCCCACCAGGGTGGAAATATCCTGGTTGTTCTCGTCACCGGGCTCGGTTTTGGTCACCGCCACCTGTTTGAGCACCGAGGGCTGGATACGCACGACTCGGAATTGGGTCAGGTCACCTTCATATTCGTCCAGGCGCTTCAGCGCCCAGGGGGATGACAAGCCGGTGAGGTAGCGGCTGGGAATACCGTACTCTTCCTCAAGTTGCGGGCCGTCGCGCTGCGGGTCGAACAAGCCCAGCGGTGATTCATTGATGGGGGAACCCTTGAGCGCATAGATGGGGTAGGCCTCCATCAGTTTTTTCAGGCGCTCGGCAATCGACGATTTACCGCCGCCCACCGGCCCCAGCAGGTAGAGCACCTGCTTGCGTTCTTCCAGCCCCTGCGCGGCGTGTTTGAAATAGGCGACGATCTGGGAGATCACGTCTTCCATGCCGTAAAACTCGGCAAAGGCGGGATAACGGGGAATCAAACGGTTGGAAAAAATCCGCGACAACCGCGGGTCGCTGCGGGTATCGACCAACTCCGGCTCGCCGATGGCTGCGAGCATTCGCTCCGCAGGAGTTGCATACGCAAGCGGATCAGAGCGACAAAGATCGAGGTAGTCGAGCAACGACATTTCCTCTTCTTTGCCCTTCAGGTATTGCTCTCGGACGTTATCAAGTATGCCCATTCTTGCAATCTCCTTTTCTGCTGAAACGCCACGTTACTGACAGTCTGTACGCAGTAGGCGTGACGACAGTTTCATGTGTTTGCCACTTCACTCTACTCCCTTACGCAATTGCCATCTACTTTGATTCTGTGTTCCAGCAATTCGGATGACCGTAACGCAAACAAGTATGAGTACCCGGCAATACAGGTATAAAACACAGTGACAACCGCAGGGGCCTGCTCACCGTCCGTGGAAAGATTCTGCGCGGAGGAGGCCCGTCGCGAGGTGTGCAAAAAGGGTTTTGCAAGATGGGCGCCAACTGTAATACGGATATTCAACAGGCGCGGCGAAGAGCGAGGATAACCGCCCGGCGCGGGCGGCATAAGGCGACTGTCAGTGTTCGATTTGACCGAGGTTGGCGTGAATCACCGCGCCGCTGACCACCGGCGATCTCGCACCAAAATGGAGCAGATCGGCAATTTCCGCCGGATCGATTAACCGCCCTGCCGACACATTGGTAGTAATCGCCGCGATGACGTCCGGATCATTATTGATGTGTCCACGCAGCATATCGGTGTCGGTGAAGCCGGGACAGATACAGGCACTGTGGATGCCGGTACCGGCCAGATCCTGCACGGTGGCGCGCATCAACCCTACCAGTCCGTGCTTGCTGGCAATATACGAGGCACAACCTTTCACCGCTTTTTCCGCCAGCGTGGAACCCACATACAAAATCGACGAGCCCGCCGCCATGTGCGGAATCAGCAATGCGTTGAGCTGCTGTGGTGCAACCAGATTAATCTGCAGCACATCCCGAAAACTTTCGCCCTGCAGTGAAGCAACCGTGTCGCTGTCCTGACGGGCCGCATTGTGGATCAGCGCTACCTGCTCCGCCGCTTTCGCTGCGCTGACCAGGGACTCTGCGCAGTCCGTCAGCCACGCCGGGGCTGACATATCCACAGAGCACTGCTCCGCGCCCGCCAAGGTAATGGGGCGCCGCGACAGGTTGATGACCCGATAGCCGTCGCCCAGAAAGCGCTCGGCAGTCGCACGGCCAATCCCCTGACTGCCGCCCGTAATAATCAGTAATTTGCTCACATTCTCTCCCACTGTGTTCAGTCCCGTGTCCAGCTCGCGGAGCCCCACTGACCCGGCCCTGAGGACACTTTCATCACCAGGCTGCTGATTTCATTGCCATCAATAAACGGCGCGTCCTCCAACAGGCGCTCCAGCAGGTAGCGGGCGAATTCCTCAACGGTGGTATTTCGCAGCGGAAGTACCAAGGTATCGGCCTTGATAAACAGCATTTCCTCACCGTTGAAGTGTGCACAATAGTAGTTGCCCTGCTCCGCAATCGTCAGATAGGGGGACTGCCCCGGCAACAGCACGTATTCATCCAGGGTTGCACAGAGCTTGCGCAGCCGCTTTTTTATCTCCACGTAGCTGAAGCACATGCCGTCATCGCCCACCTCGGCAGTCAGGTCGAGGCTGACACGAAAGTTGTGTCCGTGGAGACGCTCGCGATCGCTTGCAGAAAAAATGGTGAAGTGCGCTGCGGAAAACTTCAGGTCTTCCTTGGAAATCTCAATACAGGTGTGTCGTTTAATGGGCATTCGCCCCTCCCTTGTGCACGCTTTAGGCAGCGCGGCATTTATTATCGGCCTTTAATGATCACTCGCGGGCAAGCTCAGCGGTCGATCGCTATTATGCCAGTCACGCAGCGCACTCTGCAGCGAAGACAGCAGCACCTCCTCGTCCAGCCCTGTCGCGTCAACGCGGATATCTGCCGCCCGCTCGTAGCGCGGATAGCGCTCGGCAAACAACTCGTCCAAGCCGGTGCCCGGCGGGCAAGCCACGCCACGGGCAGCGAAATCCCCCAGGCGCGAGCGCAGCGCGTCCAACGGCACATCAATGAAAATAATCACCCCGCTGCGACGCAGGGCCGCCATGACCGCGTCGCTGTATACGGCGCTGCCGCCGGTTGCGAGCACCGCAGCGTGAAAATCCTCACTCAGCAAGGCCTGCTCCTCAACCTCGCGCAGCCCCAAATACCCCTTCTCTGCCAGAATCTCCGACAATCGACGCCCCTGCTTTTGCTCGATCAGCGCATCACCATCGATAAAGCGCAACCCCAGCGCCGCCGCAAGGCGTCGCCCCACCGTGGACTTTCCACAAGCAGGCATACCGATCAGACTGACGGAACTGTATAGACGGGACATCAGGGGAAACTCCTCGAATCAGCACATAGATTGCCACACGGGGAATCCGGCAAGCAAAAAGGTGGCCGGATTCGCCAGCATTCGGCCCGGCCCCGGCTTTTATCAGGCAGCGCAATCCTGTAGCATTTCGGCTCACATCACCACAGGCTAGGCCATGCAAACCCTGCACATTACCCGCCCCGACGACTGGCATATCCATCTGCGCGATGGCGATGCCCTGACCAGCACCGTAGACGATGCCAGCCGCTATTTTGGCCGCGCGATCGTGATGCCCAACCTGACGCCGCCCGTGCGCAACCTGGCTGAAGCCAGCGCCTATGAGCAGCGTATCCGCGCGGCCATACCCGCGGGCCGGGACTTCACCCCGCTCATGGTGTTGTATCTGACTGATATGACCCGACCGGAAGATATTGCCGAGGCCAAAGCCTCCGGGCTGGTTTACGCGGCCAAACTCTACCCGGCCGGTGCCACAACCAATTCCGACGCTGGCGTTACTGATCTGGATGGCCTGTGGCCAGTGCTGGCCGAAATGGAAAAACAGGGACTGCCCCTGCTGTTGCACGGTGAAGTGACCGATGCCGACATCGATATCTTCGACCGCGAAGCGGTATTTATCGAGCGCCACCTGAAGCGACTGGTCCATAGCTTCCCCGGCCTGCGCATTGTGCTGGAACATATCACCACAGCCGATGCTGCCGCCTTTGTCAGCGAAGCACCGGCCAATGTCGGCGCAACCATTACCGCCCACCACCTGCTGTTCAATCGCAACGATATGCTGGTTGGCGGTATTCGCCCGCACTACTACTGCCTGCCCATTCTGAAACGCAACCGCCATCAGCAGGCGCTGATTGACGCGGCGGCATCGGGCAGCCCCAAGTTCTTCCTTGGCACCGATTCGGCGCCTCACGGGCGTCACCGCAAAGAAGCTGACTGCGGCTGTGCAGGCTGTTATACCGCCAATGCCGCCATCGAGATGTACGCAGAAGCCTTTGAAGATGCGAAGGCACTCGACAAGCTTGAAGCCTTTGCCAGCTTCCACGGCCCCGACTTTTACGGCCTGCCGCGCAACAGCGACAAAATCACCCTGCAGCGAGAAGACTGGGTACTGCCGGAAAGCCTGCCGCTGGGCAGCGATACCGTTAAGCCTCTGCGCGCGGGCGAAACCCTGCGCTGGAAAGTGGTTTAAGCATGCCGATGAATGAAGGTAAAAGCCTGATCGCCCAGCGCTTTCGCGGCTTCCTGCCGGTGGTTATCGACGTGGAAACCGGCGGTTTCAACAGCCGGACGGACGGCATTCTGGAAATCGCCGCCACCCTGCTGCGCATGGACGATGCCGGTAATCTCGAACCGGATGAAACACTAAGCTACAACGTTGAACCCTTTGAAGGCGCCAATCTGGAAACCGCGGCCCTTGAATTTACGGGTATCGACCCCTATAACCCCAATCGCGAGGCCCACAAGGAAGTCACCGCCATGGGCGAGCTGATGAAGAAAATCCGTCAGCAGGTGAAGGCCCACGGCTGTACGCGCGCCGTGCTGGTCGGGCACAATGCCCACTTCGACTTGGGCTTTGTACTGGCCGCCATTGAGCGCAGCGGCATCAAGCGCAATCCCTTTCACCCCTTTTCGGTGATGGATACGGCCAGCCTGGCGGGCCTGGCTTACGGCCACACGGTTTTGGCGAAAGCCTGCCAGCTGGCCGATATTGCCTTTGACAACAGCGCGGCACACAGCGCCGCGTACGATGCCGAGAAAACCGCAGAGCTGTTCTGCCAGATCGTCAATCGCTGGCAGGATATGGGCGGCTGGCGCTGGGACTGAACTCCACTCCCGGCAGCACTCAAAGAATACTGAGAGATAAAACCTGCAGCGGCAACGATTGCAGGAAATCAAAACCCACAAAACGTCAGGAGAGACCCACAATGGCTTTTGAATTACCCGCACTGCCTTATGAAAAGAATGCTCTGGAACCCCATATCTCTGCCGAGACACTGGACTTCCACCACGGCAAACACCACAACGCCTACGTCACCAAACTGAACGAGCTGACTGCCGGCACTGAAAACGAAGGCAAGTCTCTGGAAGACATCATCAAGAGCGCCAGCGGCGGTCTGTTTAACCAGGCGGCTCAAGTATGGAACCACACCTTCTACTGGAACAGCCTGAGCCCCAACGGCGGCGGCGCACCGACCGGTGACCTGGCGGCCGCTATCGACAGCGCATTCGGCTCCTTCGACGCCTTCAAAGAAGCCTTCAATGCCAAAGCGGTTGGCAACTTCGGTTCAGGTTGGACCTGGCTGGTAAAAAACAGCGACGGCAGCCTGGAAATCGTCAACACTGACGACGCCGACACCCCCATTGCTCGCGACGGCCAAACGCCGCTGTTCACCGCCGATGTGTGGGAGCACGCTTACTACATCGACTACCGCAACGCGCGTCCCAAGTACCTGGAAGCATTCTGGAACCTGGTGAACTGGGAATTTGCTGCAGCGAATTTTGCAGCGTAACGGCAACGCCTGATGCTGAATGAAGAGCCTCACTCCGGTGGGGCTTTTTTATGCCTCGGCAATTTGGGTAAGTTTTTTCTGGCGATTGTTTCGCCCAGCAGGGCGAAACCCAATCCCCACCAAAAAACCATAAAAAAAGCCCGACCACCAAACGGCGATCGGGCCTTTCTACAGCTTATCCGGCGGCTAAAACCGCCAAATTAAGCGCATCACTTACAGCTTGTCTGAGTTCTCAGCCAGGTAAGCAGCAACACCTGTCGGTGACGCGTCCATACCTTTGTCGCCTTTGTTCCAGCCAGCCGGGCACACTTCGCCGTGCTCTTCGTGGAATTGCAGGGCTTCTACCAGACGCACCAGCTCGTCAACGTTACGGCCCAGCGGCAGGTCGTTGATCAGCTGTGAGCGGACCATGCCTTCTTTGTCGATCAGGAATGCGCCACGGAATGCAACACCACCTTCCGCTTCAACGTCGTAGGCACGGCAAATGTCGTGACGCACGTCGGCAGCCATGGTGTAAGTCACAGGACCGATACCACCATCTTTAATCGCGGTATTACGCCATGCGTTGTGCGTGAACTGAGAGTCGATAGAAACCGAAATCACTTCCACACCCAGCTCACGGAATTTATCCATGCGGTGGTCCAGAGCAATCAGCTCTGAGGGGCAGACAAAGGTGAAGTCCAGCGGGTAGAAGAACAGTACCGCGTATTTGCCCTTGGCTGCTTCGCTGAGGGTGAAAGAGTCAACGATTTCGCCGTTGCCCAGAACCGCTGCGCAAGTGAAGTCTGGAGCTGGTTTACCTACGAGTACACCCATGATGTTAACCTCCGGTTTTTTTAACTATGAATAAAGGTGCGAACGCACCCGATAAAAGGAGTAGACGGGCCATGATACACGCGCCCCCGGCCCAATCCCATTGAAAATTCCAATAGCCCCTATAGCAAAGCACTATGGAAGAATGACGAAAAAGTCACAAAGAGACAATTGACAAGCATTCTCATTTTCATTAATTTTAATACCCGTAGCACGCCCCATCGGACAGGCCGACTGGGAGCAACAGTAATGGGTGCATTAGATGTACGTTTGTCTCTGCAAAGGTATCACCGACTCACAGATTCGCGAGGCCATGGATAATGGCACGACCAGTTTTCGCGAGTTACGCCGTGAGCTGGATCTCGCCAGCCAGTGCGGCAAATGTGGATCGCTCGCCCGCAGTGTCTTCGATGCCCACCTGAGCAACTACGACGAATCCCTCTGCTACGCCGCCGCCTAGCGCGCCAAAGCAAGTGATAACGATTGGCTTTAAGTTTTCAATAAACTATAAAAATCAATAGCTTAGCTTGACTCCCCCGCCCTCCGCGTCCAAAATCCCTGTGTGTATTTTAATCACCCCGGAATAAAGGACTGCAGCGATGAAAGGCGACCCCCAGGTAATTGCCCATCTGAACAAAGCCCTCGGCAACGAGCTGGTGGCCATTAACCAGTATTTTCTGCATGCCCGCATGTATGAAGACTGGGGCCTGAAAGAGCTCGGCGAGCACGAGTACCACGAATCCATCGACGAAATGAAACACGCCGACAAACTGGTCAAGCGCATTCTGTTTCTCGAAGGCATCCCCAATCTTCAGGATCTTGGCAAATTGCTGATCGGTGAAAACACCAAGGAAATGCTGGAATGCGACCTCAGCCTTGAGCTGAAAGCCGTTCCCGACCTGAAAGACGGGATCAAGTATTGCGAGTCAGTCGCTGACTACATCAGCCGCGATCTGCTGCAAGATATTCTCGAGTCTGAGGAAGAGCATATCGACTGGCTGGAAACTCAGCTTGGCCTGATCGAAAAAGTCGGCATCCAGAATTACCAGCAATCGGTAATGGGTGAAGTGGGCGAGTAAACGCCTGCGTACCGGGCGGCGCATCGCCGCCCGTCTCTCTTACGTCGACTTCGCCGGCGACACGTACATGACAATTTCGGCTTCAAACACCGACTCTCCGCCGCGATTCTTCACATCAACAGTAACCGGTAGCTCCGCTTTCTTGCCAGGCTCAACCGTCGGCACCGTGGCATAGCCGCGCAACTCGCCTTTGGCGCGGGCTTTATACTTCACCGTCATACCGGAAGGAATCCAGCGCATCCCTTCCGGCATCGAAACCTCGCAGGCCAAGCCGCCAGCCACCTCGGCCAGATTACACAGCGCAATGGCATGCACACTGCCAAGGTGATTGTGCAGACTACGGCGCTCCTTAATGCGCACAATCGCAGCACCGACATCCAACTGCTCGAATTGCGGTGAGATGGTGGAGAAGTAAGGGGCTTTAAGACAGATCGCTCGAGAGAACAGGCGCTTCCCGCCAGGATACGCCGACAGCTTTCGCCAAAGTTTCAGTGTGGAATTCATCGCAGGCTCCAGAAACAAGAACCGCAACAGGCTAGCAGGGAGCGTGGCCGACGACATTGACCGCCAACGCGACAACACCTCGGCTTCTGGTCAATGTTCGCGATAGATCCAGCACAGACAAAAACGCCCGAGGACGACAGACGTCACTCGGGCGTTTTTACCGAGAGGCAATACCTAATTAGAAGCGCACGCGGATACCTGCATAAGCGGTGCGCGGCAGATTCACACGCGCGCCCGCAGGGCTGCGAGAGACAATGGCCTGCTCATCGAGCAAGTTGTCGATGCGAGTGTATACCTCAACACCTTCAGCCACCGGCATACTGGCCGCCAAATCCACCGTCACATAGCTTTCGGTGCTGCGGTAACGCTGATCGACATTGCGCTCGCAAAGATTGTCCACACACATGTCATCAAGGTAAGTCGCAGACAGGTAGGCCTTCTTGCCATCCGACGCTTCAACCCCAACACTGACATTCAGCACGTTTTCGGGCAGATAAGGCAGATTGTCACCCTTCAAAACACTGCCCGTATCGGAGTCCTGGGTAACTTCAGCGTCGGTATAGGTGTAAGACACCGTCAGCGGGAACTGCAGCGACGGCGTCTCCGCCAACAGAGCCTGCAGGCTCACTTCCAGACCTTTGATTTCCGATTGCCCGAAGCTCTCTGTACCTGAGTCGGCGCCGTTGCTACAGGGGTTGGCAACGGAACAGTTATTAACCGTATTCTCGTAGTCAGAGAAGAACGCGATAACATCGGCAGAAAAACGCTCTGAGCGATAACGACCACCCATTTCGTAGTTCAAGCTCTCCTCCGGACCCGTGCCGCGGGTTGCCCCGCCACCGGGAGGCGCAAAGCCCTCATGCACACCGGCCAGCAGTTGCCACTCGTCTGACAGCGCATAGGTGACGCCCAGACCTGCCATCACATCATCAACCGAATTCTTGCGCGTGCTGGCGATGGTATTGCGATCAAGATCGCCATAGCGGGCCTGCTTGGTATCAATATCTTCGCGACGCAGAGAAGCGGTGATATCGAGCTTGCCGATGGTCATGCGGTCGACCAGCCACAATGACAGGGCCTCCGCTTCGTCAACGCGGTTATCGCCAGACCCCGGCTGAATAACCGAGTCAAACTGGAGGCTGCCATTCACCTGGTTGTACACGGTGATTGGCTGGAAACGATCCACCTCATCTTCGTGGCGACGAATACCTAGCACCCAGTCATGACTCACGCTGCCGGTCTCAGCATTGCCACTCAGCTCAAACTGAACGCCACGTCCGAAATACTCGCGGGCATTGTCTTTAACCCGCACGTCGTTAGCATTTTGCGTACCTTCGAGAATCCCCAAGGCAGTGGCATCACCGCTGTTAGCCTTGTCAATCAGCGAGCCGATGCTGTCTGCACCAACGCGATCCAGCTTGAACCAGCTACGTTCGAAATCGTTGCGATACACCATACTGTTCAGTGCCAGCGACTCACTCAGCTCAATGCGATGACGCAGTACGACACCCGACTGCCGGGTATTCATCTGATCCTGCTCAGTCAGGCCATAGCGGCGGAATGGGTCGCGATCAAACTGCTCGTCGGTCACACCCAGGTAGGTCGCGTTTGATTGTTCTTCGGTGTAGTTAACTTTTAAATCCAACTGCTGCGGGTAGGCACTGCCTTCAGCACTGCGCCAGCGCAGTTTGGCAACATAATCTTCTTTGTCGTAACCCGTGTCCCGGTTGGAGCGATCAATACTCTTGAAGCCCAGCGTTTCTTCCTGATAACTCTCCAGCAGGAAGCCCCAGCTACCCTCGGTGGCGCCATAATATACATGGGATTTTTGCGAGCTGTTCTCGCCGATTTCGACGTTGACAAAGCCTTCCGCCATATCGGGAATCGGCGTGGAAATCAGGTTGATGGCACCACCTACGGTAAACGGTCCGTGGCGCAGCAGGTCGGGGCCCTTCAGCACTTCAATGCCAGACATACGACCGCTGGTGGGGAAATAATAAGCTTCGGGAGCGGCATAGGGTGCTGGCGCAATCAACACGCCATCTTCCATCATGGTGATCTTGCCGCTGCGACCACTGCCTGAGCCGCGAATACCAATATTGGCGCGCAGCCCGTAACCGTCTTCTTCTTGAAAATACACCCCCGGTACCTGCCGCACCATGCGGTGGATATCGGTGTACTCAAACTTTTCCAGTTCCAACTCGTCAACGACATAAGCGGAGCCCGCGAGCTTATCGAGGCGCTCTCCAATAATCGTGACCTGCTCTACCTTGAGACTCTCCGGCGGCGTACCCTGTTTCTGCGTCGCCACATCGCCCAGAGATGCCAGGGGCATGGCGGCAATCGCCACAGCTAGAGCTGTCTTTTTCACGTTACATTCTCCCAATCTCGAATATTCTTATCTGACATCCCTGCCGCTACGACACAACATCGCACCAAAGCGTCCTGAAGGCGGCGCAATATTAGCAAAGCCAAAAATAAAAAGAAACATTCTTATTCTCAATTTCAGTACGGATACGCAATTTGTGAACTTGCGGAGCAGGCAGACATAAAAAAACCCGGCAGATGCCGGGTTTCTTGGGTTCCGAGTAAGGAAGCGATCAGCTTTGAGCAGCTTGTTGTGCCGCTGTTTCCTTAATCAGCGTTTGCAGCTCGCCGCTCTCGAACATCTCGCAGATAATGTCACAGCCGCCGATCAGCTCGCCGTTGATCCAGAGCTGAGGAAAGGTTGGCCAGTTAGCGTACTCGGGCAGCTTGGCGCGAATATCGGGGTTGGCAAGAATATCCACAAACGCGAAACGCTCACCACAGCCCATCAGCGCTTGAGAAGCACGCGCCGAAAAACCGCACTGAGGCTGGTTGGGCGACCCCTTCATGTAAATCAGGATGGGGTTGTTGTCGATCTGCTGTTTAATTGCGTCGAGAGTTTCCATTGATCACCTGCCGTGTCGGCGTCCGGCATACCGAAGAAAAGAAATGAAGGCCCGGACAATTTCAAGGCGGCTATTTTAGCAATGTCGGCACGGAAAAGTCATGCGCCTTCGCGGACCACACCCCAGCCCCCGCCCCCGGGTGTCGCAATACTGAGGCGATCGCCGGGCTGTGCCTGCGCGCTGACTTTGCCCGGCAAGACATTCCCGTTCAGCCGATTCTCGCCCGAGACTCCCGCTTCACCGCCGTTCAAGCCCCAGGGCCGAACCCGCCGACGCTCGGTCAGCAGGGTAAAGCGCGCCGATGCGAGAAATTCAAACTCCCGAATCAAACCGTCGCCGCCGCGATGCTCCCCCGCACCGCCGCTGTGTCGCCGCAAAGCGTAACGCGTCACCCTCAAGGGGTAATGCATTTCCAGGCTTTCGATGGGCGTATTCAGCGTATTGGTCATATGGCACTGCACCGCGCTCAAGCCTTCGCCCTGACTGTGGCCGCCGCTGCCACCGGCCAGGGTTTCGTAATAGTGCCAGGGCTGGCCGTCCAGCGAGCCCATCGCCACATTATTCATACTGCCGTGAGCCGCCGCCGGAATCAGCTCGGGCACCGCCTGCGCCAGCGCGCCCAGTACCACATCGCAGGCACGCATGGACGTCTCCACGTTACCGGCAGCCACCGCTGCGGGCCGCCGGGCGTTGAGCAGCGAGCCTTCCGGCACCGTGAGTGTAATCGGACGAAAGAGCCCGGCGCAGACCGGCGCCTCCTCCGGCATCAGGCAGCGAAATGCGTAGTACACCGCCGCTGCCGCAACCGAGCGCGGACAGTTGATGTTGCCCTGCACCTGTGGCGCGGTGCCGCTGAAATCCACATGGGCGCGGCCATCCGCCAGGCGCAACGAGGCGCAGATCGGCAGGTCTTCGTGACCAAAGCCGTCATCGTCCATCACATCGGAAAAGTAAAATTCTCCAGCAGGCAATTCCCGCAGACGGTGCACAGACAGTTGCTCGGCGTAATCCTGAAGCTGCGACACCGCTACCTCGAAGGATAGCGGCAGCATCGACACCAGCTCGTCCAGTCGTTGCAGACCACAGCGATTCGCACTGAGCTGGGCGATGAAGTCGCCATGTTCTGAAGGGCCGAACCAGTCGTCCAGCAACTGCCGCTGCAATACGCCACCGCGCTGCAGCCGCGTGGGGGGAATCACCACGCCCTCTTCTTCCAGCGTCTGCGACAGCGGCATGGAGCCCGGCGTAGAGCCGCCAATATCCGCGTGATGTGCGCGATTGGCGATAAATGCCAGCAACTCGCCGTCGCGGAAATACGGCGCCACCACGGTCACATCCGGCAAGTGCGTGCCACCCAGGAAGGGATCGTTCAACACCAGCATATCGCCCGGCGCCCAGTCACAGGCACCAACAATATCCGCCATGGCGTAGGCCATGCTGCCCAGATGCACCGGAATATGAGCGGCCTGCGCGCACAGCTCGCCTCGCGCATCAAAGATGGCGCAGGAAAAATCCAGACGATCCTTGATATTCGGCGAAAATGCCGCGCGCTGAAGTACTGCCCCCATCTCTTCGCACACCGCCTCGAGTCGGCTGACAAACAGGCCCAGCTGCACCGGATTCAGGGTTTCAGACATCACACGCTCACGTCATTACTACGAAAGCGCCATTATCCCCAAACGGGGGCGCCGGTGAAACGCCGCGCAAAAAAAATGGCCCCGCAGGGCCATCGTGAAGTAGTAACGGTTCGCATTAAAACCGGTAGCGCGCACTCAAGCCCACCGTACGGGGCTGATTGACGTGCTGCCCCACTCGCGCGTTCCCGCCACGCTCCAGATCCAGCGACAATTCGGCGCGCTCATTGGTGGCATTGCGCACGAAGAGCGCCACATCCCACTCATCGCGACTGGCTCCCAAGCGCAGGTTGACGATCTGGTAGCCGCCCTGCTCCCGGTCATACGTGTAGGTCGACTGTGTCAGCGGCCCGCCCATACTCGGATACAGCGTGGCCACACCCTGTCCGCCATTTTCCTGATCCGCAATCTGGGTGTAGCGCGCCCCCACATTCTGGTAGGAGGCCGTCAGATAACCCTCCCACACGTCGAAAACCGGGAAGTAATAGGTCGCTGTAGCCGCCAGCTCAAACTTGGGTGCGGTCGGCAGTTCATTGCCCTCGCGCAAACCACCCACAATGGAAGTCACCCCACCGGCATCGGTAGAGGTCACATCTGAGTCGATTTCCGCACGCACATAACTGGCCGACACGCCAAATTCGAAGTTGCTCAGCGGCCGCACGGTCAACTCAACTTCCACACCCTGGCTATGCGCCTCGGGCACGTTGTACACGATACGCGACGAGCAGGTCCCCGCATTCACCGTGGCTTGAAGGTCTTCAATGTCACTGTAGAACAGCGATGCGTTCAGAACCCCCGCGCCGCCGAACAGCGTCATTTTGCTGCCGATTTCATAATTGGTCAGCGTCTCGTCGTCAAAGGCTTCGCGGCCACCAAAGGTGGCGGCATCCGCCGGGGTACACAGCGGCACATTCAGCGGGTCATTAATCCCGCCGAGGCGGAAGCCCTGCGACACCTGCGCATTCAGCATAATATCGTCGTTGATATCGTGGCGGAGCATGATTCGGGGCGACACGCCGTCAGAGGAAACCTCGCCGGGCTGGTCGATCACCGTCGTGTTGTAAATGCCGTCAAAAGTCAGTTTGCGAGTTTCCTCATAATCGAAGAAGCGCGCTCCCAACACCACCATGGTGCGCTCGCTGAGATCGTAAGACAGCTCGCCAAATACCGCGTACTGCTCCAGCTCGTAGGGCACTTCCGAGAAATACAGTTCGTCTTCGCCAGCCCGTACCCCGGCAGACGCATTGCCGGTCAGCGCGGTGTAGCCCGCCACGTCCAGCACCTGGCTGTATTCCCGCTCGACCTCGCTGTAGAACACGCCCGCCACCCACTGCAATGGGCCATTCACACCGCTCAAGCGCAATTCCTGTGTGATGACCGTCGCGTCGGTGCGGTCATAGAGCGGCGCATCCAGCGTGTAAACCGCTTCGGGCTCGCCCGATGAACCGCCGAGGATGCTGCCATTCAGCGCCGACGCATCGCGTACAACCAGCACTTCACGATCGGTATAGGACGTCACCGAGGTCAACGTCATAGCGTCGTTAATATCAATATTCGCGGTCAAATCCACCAGCAGGAAGTCATCCTCAAAGCTTTCCTCCAACTGGGTATATTGCTCGTAATCCCCAAAACTCACATTGGGGCGCGTGGTGGTATAGGGGTTGGCCAGTGCGTTGTAATCGTCTTCGCGATTGAAGCCATCCATGTCGATGGACTGGAAAATCACCCGCGGCACAATGCTGACACGATCATTCGGCTGAAACGCCAAGGCAATACGCCCCCCGCTCCGGGTGCCTTCATTCACATCGTCCTTCACACTGCCATCGGGCTGGATCGCATCGATATATCCCGGATATTGCTGCGCATAAGCGACCATCCGCACGGCTGCTGTCTGGCTCAAGGGAATATTCAGATGGCCTTTTACACTGCCGCCCTCACTGCCCTCATCAACGGTTTCGGCGGCGAGCTGTACGGAGCCACTGGTCTCGACAAAATCCGGCTGATTGGTGATGTAACGCACCGTCCCCGACAGCGAGCCCGACCCAAACAGCGTGCCCTGCGGGCCGCGCAACACCTCGACGCGGTTGATGTCGTAGAAATCCAGGTCGGGGGTGAACAGCGACATCGAAATCACTGACTCATCCACATACACCCCTACCTGCTCCTTCACCCCCGGCTGATCGCGCACAATCTGCCCGGCCGAAATGCCGCGAATCGATACCTGACTCTGACCGGGCCCCAGGTTCTGGATGGAGATCCCCGCCACATTAGTCGCCATGGACTCCAGATCGGTCGCGCCGCTCTGGGTCAATTTGCCCTCTGTCATGGCCGCGATGGAAAACGGCACATCCTGAAGGGTTTCCGACTGCTTACGCGCCGTGACAACAACTTCCTCAACCACATTGGTCTGCGACAAGGCCCAGGGGGCACTGCCAAGTATCGCCAGACTCAGTGCTGACCGGGTAAAGACCGAAGGTATATTCATGAGCTCCCCGCTACATTTAGAAATTATTATTTACTCGAAAAACATTGGCTTAGAGCATTCAAGTTCATCTACTTATAGCAAAGACTCCAGAATTTTCCTGCCGCACCGGCAAGCGGCCCCAATTCCCGCCCCAAAGCGCCTCTGCAGACAGCTCCCAGCCGCTGCGAAACACCACCGCAAGCAGCCGCCAAAACCGCGCCAGCCGTGGAGTGCACCACGGCAAAGCACAACCAGCATCAATTGTCGGCAACGCTGGAATTTACAAACGCTTCCTTATATGATTGATCCCTTATTTCGAGGGCAGCACTTGCTGCCTTTTTGCGTTTTAGCTTCCCGCATACAACGAGCGTGAACAGGAGAGCTGCTGTAATGACATTGCCTGCGCTGATGAACACCTATGGACGACTGCCCGTGAGCTTTGTGCGCGGCGAAGGTGTTCGACTGTTTGACGAGCAGGGCAAGGCCTACATTGACGGCATCAGCGGCATCGGCGTTAACGCCCTCGGCCACGCCCATCCGGCGGTGACCGACGCAATCTGCAAACAGGCCGGCGAGCTGCTGCACACCTCCAATCTGTACAACGTGGTTCGCCAGCAAGAGCTGGCTGAAGCGCTGCGCGACGCCAGCGGCATGGACAATGTGTTTTTCGCCAACTCCGGCGCCGAAGGTAACGAAGCCGCGATCAAGCTGGCGCGGATGCACGGCCACAAGCGCGGCATTGAAGTGCCCCATGTCGTCGTGATGGAGCAGGCCTTCCACGGCCGGACTCTCGCCACGCTGACCGCGTCGGGCAATCGCAAAATTCAGGCAGGCTTCGAGCCGCTGGTGCGCGGCTTTACCCGTGCGCCCTACGGCGACCTGGAAGCCCTGGAAAACATCGCCAGAAACAACAGCAGTGTTGCGGCCGTTCTGCTCGAACCCCTTCAGGGCGAAGGCGGACTGAACCCGCTGCCCGCAGGCTTCCTCGGCAAGCTGCGTGAACTCTGCGACCGCTATGACTGGCTGTTGATGCTCGACGAAGTGCAGACGGGCAACGGCAGAACCGGCAAATACTTCTGCTTCCAGCATGAAGACGTGACCCCCGATGTGCTGGTCACCGCCAAAGGTCTGGGCAACGGTCTGCCGATTGGCGCCTGCCTGGCCCACGGCAAAGCCGCATCGCTGTTCCAGCCCGGTGCCCACGGCTCCACGTTCGGCGGCAACCCGCTGGCCTGCGCAGCCGGCCTGGTGGTGGTAAACACGCTGAACACACCGGAGATGCTGGCCCAGATCGCGGAAACCGGCGACTACCTGCAAAACGGTCTGCGCGAGCGCCTCGCTGGCGCCGAGCACGTTAAGGAAGTGCGCGGTCGCGGACTGATGATTGGTGTAGAGCTGGATCGCCCCTGCGGCGGTCTGGTAGCACAGGCACTGGAAAAAGGCCTGTTGATGAACGTGACGTCGGAGCGGGTCGTGCGCCTGCTGCCGCCGCTTATTATTAGCCGGCAGGATGTCGATGCGCTGCTCGATATCCTTTGCCCACTGATTCTTCAGTGGCCCGCCCACTCCGGCGCCGCCTGACGGCGCCGTTATATGCAGCAAAGGTAGAGCCGCCAAATGGCATTGAGACATTTCCTGACCCTTAACGACCTCAGCCCCGCCGAACTGGAACAACTGATCCAGCGCGCCATCGAACTGAAAGCCGACCACCGGGCACGGCGCCCGAGCATCCAGTTCCCGAACTACGTGCTGGGCATGGTGTTTGAAAAAGCCTCCACCCGTACCCGTATTTCCTTTGAAGCCGGCATGGCGCAACTGGGTGGCCACGCCATCTTCCTGTCGCCGCGCGATACCCAACTCGGCCGCGGCGAACCGACCGAGGACAGCGCGCGCGTTATCTCCTCAATGTGCGACATCGTGATGATTCGTACCTTCGAGCACAGCATCATTGAGAAATTTGCCGAGTACTCCAGCGTACCGGTCATCAACGCCCTGACCGATGACTACCATCCCTGCCAGTTGCTCGCCGATATTCAGACCTTTGTCGAGCACCGCGGCAGCATTCGCGGCAAACAGGTGGCCTGGGTAGGAGACGGCAATAATATGTGCCAGTCCTACATCAACGCCGCCATGCAGTTCGATTTCAAACTGAAGATTGCCTGCCCGGAAGACTTCGAACCCCGCGCCGAGCTGGTTGCCGCTGCGGGTGACCGCGTGGAAATCGTGCGCGACCCGGTTGAAGCCGCCACCGGCTCCGACCTGCTGGTTACCGATGTCTGGGCCTCGATGGGTCAGGAAGAAGAAAAGGCCGAGCGCCGCCGCAAACTGGCGGGCTACCAAATCAACAGCGCGCTGATGGCGCACGCCAATCCCGATGCACTGTACATGCACTGCCTGCCCGCCCACCGCGGCGAGGAAATCAGTGCCGAGCTGATGGACAGCCCGAAAACGGTGATCTGGGACGAAGCAGAGAACCGCCTGCATGCGCAGAAAGCGCTGATGGAATTCCTGCTCAACGAAGCGCAGGCCTGACACCCGGCCGCTGAACGCGATCCGGCGACGCTGGGTCGCCACACCGACACGAGATGTAACCGTGCTGCAAGTTCAGGATATTCAGTGTCGCTACGATGACACCAACGTCGTCAGCGACGTTCGCTTTCACGTCAATCAGGGCGACATCTGCAGCCTGCTCGGCCCCAGTGGCTGTGGCAAAACCACTATCCTGCGCGCCATTGCCGGCTTCCAGCCCCTGCATCGCGGCAAAATCCTGCTGAACGACCGCTGCCTGAGCGAACCCGGCCTGCAACTCACCCCCGAGCAACGCAACATCGGCATGGTGTTTCAGGACTACGCCCTGTTCCCACACCTGAATGTGTTCGACAACATCCGCTTTGGCCTGAGCAAGCTGTCGGCGGCCAAACAGCGCGAGCAGGTGCGGCGCATGTTGTCGCTGGTGCGGCTCGACGGGATTGAAGAACGCTTCCCTCACGAACTCTCCGGTGGTCAGCAACAGCGTATCGCCCTGGCCCGCGCCCTGGCACCCAGCCCGCAGTTGCTGTTAATGGATGAACCCTTCTCCAACCTCGACGCCGAGCTGCGCAAGCAACTCAGCGTGGAAGTGCGGGACATCCTCAAGGAGCTGGGCATCAGCGCCATTCTTGTCACCCACGACCAGCATGAAGCCTTTGCCTTCAGCGACCATGTCGGCCTGCTCTACCACGGCAAGCTGCAACAGTGGGACACTCCGTTTAACCTCTACCACGAACCCGCCAATCGCATCGTGGCCGACTTTATCGGCGAAGGCTGCTTTCTGCCCGGCATGATTGGCGACGAGTCCAACACGGTGAATACCGAGCTCGGCCCACTGATGGGTAACCGCGCTTATCCCTGGCCCAGCGGCACCCCGGTAGATGTGCTGTTGCGCCCCGACGATGTGGTGCTGGCCGACATCGGCGGCCTGAGCGCGATCATCGAAAAGAAAGTGTTCTCTGGCAGCGCCACGATGTACACCCTTCGCCTGCCCACCGGCAGTCGCGTTGAAGCCCTGCTGCCCAGCCATCGCGACTACGAACTGGGCGAGAGTGTGCAGATCACCACCGAGCTGGAACACCTGATCGCCTTCGCTCAGGACAACATCGCCCCCACCGCCAAACCAGTGCACCGTAACAGCGCTATATAAATTTTTTTTCTTAGAAAAAATCCGTCTGGATGCACCACGGCGGGCACCAAAATCGGGCCGCCCAGCGCAAAAGCCCGTCCCATGCGGCTTACATCAAGCACCATTTTTTGCCCCCTGCTTACCCACATTTTATCCACAAGCTCCCCACAAGATACGGTGCTTGCACATCCCCAAAAACCGCATTATCTTGTAGCCCAATCCAGAAAAAACCCCATATATGGGAAACAGCGCAGAAACGGCACTACCACCCTCTGCGCCCTGAGATCAAGCTGTAAATAAAAACTTGTCCGATTTTCGACGGACACAAAGCCGTACAGCATCACGCAGACATCCGTTTTTCTGCGGCACCACCAACAAACCGTTTCGCCACAGCACAGCAGGGGCCACCACTATGCAAACCAGCCAAGAAAACCATGCCAGCAGCAACCCGCCGCCCGCATCGCCGCAACAGGATGAACTCAGCGCGACGGCGCCGGGTCAGCTTCGCGTTATCAAGCGCAACGGCTCGGTCGTCAGCTACACCGACGACAAGATCAGCGTGGCCATCACCAAGGCATTTCTGGCTGTAGAAGGTGGCAACGCCGCCGCCTCCACCCGCATTCACGAAACCGTGGCCAAACTGACCGATCAGGTGACGGCCACGTTCAAGCGGCGTATGCCTACGGGCGGCACTATTCATATTGAAGAGATTCAGGATCAGGTCGAGCTGGCCCTGATGCGCAGCGGCGAGCATAAAATCGCCCGCGCCTACGTGATCTACCGCGCGGCCCGCGCCGAAGAACGCGCCCAGCTCAGCCCCGAAGTGGCCGAAAAAACCCACCCCAGCATCAAGGTAAAACGCGCTGATGGCAGCGAAGTGCCACTGGATCTGGGTCGTTTGGAGTTTATCGTCAACGAAGCCTGCGAAGGTCTGGCCGATGTGTCAGCACAGGCCGTATTGGACGAAGCGCTGAAAAGCCTGTTCGACGGCGTCTCTGAGAACGAGGTCAACACCTCGCTGGTGATCGCCGCCCGCGCCATGGTGGAAAAAGAGCACAACTACAGCCTGGTCACCGCCCGCCTGCTGCTGGACAAACTGCGCGCCGAAGCCCTGAGCTTCCTCGGTGTGGCCGACAGCGCCACCCAGCACGATATGAGCGTGTATTACCCCAAAGCGCTGCCAGCCTACATCGCCAAAGGTGTTGAACTGGAACTGCTGTCTCCCGAACTGAGCAGCTACGACCTCGACGCACTGGGCGCCGCCCTCAAGCCCGAGCGCGACCACCAGTTCCACTACCTCGGCCTGCAGACGCTGTACGACCGCTACTTCATTCACAGCAATGACGTGCGCATCGAACTGCCGCAAATCTTCTTCATGCGTGTCGCCATGGGTCTGGCCATGCGCGAAGACAACAAGACCGAGCGCGCCATCGAGTTCTACAACCTGCTCAGCTCCTTCGACTACATGAGCTCCACGCCGACCCTGTTCAACGCCGGCACCCTGCGTCCCCAACTGTCGAGCTGCTACCTGACGACCGTGCCCGACGACTTGCACGGCATTTACGGCGCGATTCAAGACAACGCCATGCTGTCGAAATTCGCCGGCGGTCTGGGCAACGACTGGACCCCCGTGCGCGGACTGGGCGCCTACATTAAAGGCACCAACGGCAAATCACAGGGCGTGGTGCCCTTCCTGAAAGTGGTCAACGACACCGCCGTGGCCGTTAACCAGGGCGGCAAGCGCAAAGGCGCGGTCTGTGCCTACCTCGAAACCTGGCACATGGACATCGAGGAATTCCTCGAGCTGCGCAAGAACACCGGTGACGATCGCCGCCGTACCCACGACATGAACACCGCGAACTGGATTCCCGACCTGTTCATGAAGCGTGTGTTTGAAGACGGCGAGTGGACGCTGTTCTCGCCCAACAATGTGCCCGATCTGCACGACCTCTACGGCAAGGCTTTTGAAGAGCGCTACAACCAGTACGAAGAGATGACCCGCAACGGCGAACTCAAGCTGTACAAGCGCGTGAAAGCAGCCGACCTGTGGCGCAAAATCCTGTCGATGCTGTTCGAAACCGGCCACCCGTGGATCACCTTTAAAGATCCCTGCAACCTGCGCAGCCCGCAGCAGCACACCGGTGTCGTGCACTCGTCCAACCTGTGTACCGAGATCACGCTCAACACCAGCAAAGACGAAATTGCCGTGTGCAACCTCGGCTCGGTCAACCTCGCCCAGCACATTGTGGACGGCGAGCTGAACCTGCCCAAGCTGGAGAAAACCATCAAGACGGCCGTACGCATGCTCGATAACGTTATCGACATCAACTACTACAGCGTGCAGCAGGCCGAGAACTCCAACTTCAAGCACCGCCCGGTAGGTCTGGGCCTGATGGGCTTCCAGGACGCACTGTACAAGCAGCACATCGCCTACTCGTCTGATGACGCGGTAGCATTTGCCGACCGTTCAATGGAAGCGATCAGCTACTACGCCATCAAAGCCTCCAGCGACCTCGCCGTTGAGCGCGGCAGCTACCAGAGCTACGAAGGTTCACTGTGGAGCCGTGGCATTCTGCCCATCGACTCGGTGAAAATTCTGATCGAAGAACGCGGCGCCGACTACATTGAAGTCGACCAGAGCCAGACCCTCGACTGGGACAGCCTGCGCGCCACCGTGCAAAGCCAGGGCATGCGCAACTCCAATGTCATGGCGATTGCGCCCACGGCCACCATCGCCAACATCACCGGCGTCTCGCAGTCTATCGAGCCCACGTACCAGAACCTGTACGTGAAATCGAACCTGTCCGGCGAATTCACCGTGGTGAACCCCTATCTGGTCAAAGACCTGAAAGCCCGCGGCCTGTGGGACGCAGTCATGGTAAACGACCTGAAATACTACGAGGGCTCGGTACAGAAAATCGACCGCATCCCCGACGACCTGAAGGCCATGTACGCCACCGCCTTTGAAGTGGAGCCACGCTGGCTGGTCGACTCCGCCAGCCGTCGCCAGAAATGGCTGGATCAGGCGCAGTCGCTCAACCTGTACATCGCCGGCGCCTCCGGTAAAAAGCTGGACATCACCTACCGCATGGCATGGTTCCGTGGCCTGAAAACCACCTACTACCTCCGTGCGCTGGCCGCCAGCTCCACTGAGAAATCCACGGTGAGCCAAGGCTCCATGAACAAGGTCTCGGCCAACGCGGGCAACAGCGAGCCACAGGCCGCGCCCGTACCGCAAGCCTGCTCGCTGGATGATCCAGATTGCGAGGCCTGCCAGTAAAACACTCGGGGCGCCGCCGCGTGCCCCACGCTTCTGCACACATTTTTATAACGCCCTGACCGGGTGAAAGACATTATCGAGGTGACGAACCAATGCTCAGCTGGGACGATTTCGACAAAGACGACAACGAAGCCAACGCCAAGCCGCAGCCCAAAGCCGCGCCACAGCCTCAACAGGCACCTGCGGCAGAAAGCCGAGGCCCGGCCGTAGCCAGCCAGACACCACCGCCCGCACAAGCGGAAGAACCCGCCAGCGCGCAGAGCGTGATGGACAAAGCCAGCGCCTCACTCGATAACCTCGACGTGGCCGCCGGTCTGGAAGAGCTGGAAATGGGCGCCGCCCGCCTGCGCGTAGAAGACAAGCGCATCATCAACTGCCACCTCGACCTTAACCAGCTCGTGCCCTTCAAATACGACTGGGCCTGGCAGAAATACCTCGACGGCTGTGCCAACCACTGGATGCCGCAAGAGGTCAACATGACCGCCGACATCTCCCTGTGGAAAAACCCCGAGGGCCTGACCGACGACGAACGCCGTATCGTCATGCGCTCACTGGGCTACTTCTCCACCGCCGACTCGCTGGTCGCCAACAACCTCGTCCTGGCCGTGTACCGCCACATCACCAACCCAGAGTGCCGTCAGTACTTGCTGCGCCAGGCCTTTGAAGAAGCCATCCACACGCACGCCTACCAGTACTGTGTCGAGTCACTGGGCATGGACGAAGGCGAAGTCTTCAACATGTACCGCGAGCTGCCCTCCATCGCCAAAAAGGCGGCGTGGAGCCTGACCCACACTCAGGCACTGGGCGACCCCAACTTCAAAACCGGCACCCCGGAAGACGACCAAGAGCTGCTGCGCAACCTCATCGGTTTCTACGCCGTCACCGAAGGCATCTTCTTCTACTGTGGCTTCACCCAAATCCTGTCCATGGGTCGCCGCAACAAAATGACCGGCGTCGCCGAGCAGTTCCAGTACATCCTGCGCGACGAATCCATGCACCTGAACTTCGGCATCGACATGATCAACCAGATCAAGCTCGAAAACCCGCATCTGTGGAGCGCCCAGTTCCAGGAAGAAGTCACCCAGATGATCGTCGAAGGCATGCAACTGGAAATCGAATACGCCAAAGACTCCATGCCCCGCGGCGTACTCGGCATGAACTCGGCCATGATGGAGGAATACCTCAAATTCATCGCCAACCGCCGCCTCTCACAACTCGGCCTCAAAGAGCAGTTCCCCAACGCCCAAAACCCCTTCCCGTGGATGAGCGAAATCATGGACCTGCGCAAAGAGAAAAACTTCTTTGAAACCCGAGTGATTGAATACCAGACTGGCGGCGCGCTGACTTGGTAATAGCTCCCAAGGCGGGAATTGTCATTAGAGACACTTTTTTTGCAATAGAGAAATTACCGCCCCGCCCTATTGGCGGGGTAAACACGGTGAGCAATTACTTCTCTAATGGAGATCCTTATAGGGTAGAGGCGTCATGAAGCGCGGAATCATTACATCACCTGCTGAAGTGCAAGTGCTTGTGGACGGCTTCAAGATGGCCTCAACAATATCTGCCGACGAGATAAGGTTCTATTTACTGTATTGGGATAAAGTTTTTATCCCGACTAACAATCTGGTTCACGTTGGGATTCCTGACGAAGATGTACTAGTTGAGACCGGAGCCATATATCGACCGAGAATACCATTAGTTGGCAACTTTACTGGAGCCGAAGTGGGCGCATCAATGCTCAACAACCAATGTGAGCTTGCGAAACTAATGTCAAAGGACACCACCACCTCCTGGACAATGCACCAACGAGGCAGCTCCCTCGCCATTCCTCAGGAATACAACAATCCTCGCGACATTCTTCGCATTGAGCTATCAAACGCCCTTCTGGCACCGTCAGCAGATGTAGAAGTATATGATGTGCTTGATTTCAAAGAGAGGCACTCGGATAAACTGGCGATACTTCATGAACTACTAGATGCACTGTATCTTGAAATATTGTCATCCCCGGATCCCAAAATTAAAAAAAACTTGGTTATCCGTGACCTTGAGAGACTTATCGCCGAACAGAACAAAACTGTATTGCAACGATTCGTTTCCACGACTTCATTCGATATATCCACAGACCTAAAGATCTCTGCTGACGACGCGATAAAGCACACGATTGGTCTCGCCTTCTTAAATAATTGTTTAGAGCTTGGGGCGACGGGACTTGAAATCATGGGGTGTGCCGGGATCAGCTCCACTATTGCCCTGTCTGCCAAGCACACCAGGACATTCAAATACGGACAGCAGCACCCCAACTTGGGCTATCTTTCAAATGCAAGGAAAGAAAGGGTTATCGGCTAGGCACAAAAAGGCCACTTTCAATAACCCCAGAAGGACACATCTTGCCTTCCAATTATAAGTTCGACGACTTATTCAAGCCTGTTCTCAATACACTGCATGCACTCGGAGGGTTAGGGACCCAGCGCCTATCACATCATGCTAAGTTGCCCACAGACTGGCGACAACCAACACTCAGCAGGGAGGCCCAACAATGACTGCCACTCGATTTACCATCACCACCTTTGACTGGGTCCCGGAGTTTCCGCGCGGCTTTGTCCGCGACTTGCGTGCGCGTTGGGCATTGGAGGAAGCGGGACTCGACTACACGGTGGAATCGGTGCCGTTTCACAACCGCCAGCCCGCGCACTTCAGTCAGCAGGCCTTTGGTCAGGTTCCGTGGCTGCGCGATGGTGATATCACGCTGTTCGAAAGCGGGGCCATGCTGCTGCATATCGGCGAGCAAAGCGACGCGCTGCTCCCCACTGCCCCGGCAGAACGGGCAGAGGTCATACAGTGGTTATTCGCCGCGCTGAACTCGGTGGAAATGGCCAGCCTGCCCTGGTTTATTTTGCGGTTTACCGACGGCGAGGAATCGGCTCCCGAGCGCGCCCGCATTCTAGATTTTCTCAAGGCTCGCCTTCGTCACATGGAAGCCGTGTTGGCAGACCGGGAGTGGCTGGCCGACAGCTTCTCGATTGCCGATATTGCGATGGCCGATGTGTTGCGTCTGGTGGACCGGCTGGATGGACTGGATGAATCGCCACACTGTCGCCAGTACGTCGAACAGGCAAGCTCACGACCGGCATTTAAAAAAGCCCATGCGGATCAATTGGCCCATTTCGCCGAGAACGACTGACGGACAGGAGTCCCAGTTTTGAATTCGAAGACCATCACCGTTCGATGTCGCTGCGGACACACGACTCTGACGCTTGAGGGTAAGCAGATTATGAGTGTGGAATGCCTGTGCCGGGATTGTCAGCAGGCGGGAGCGCTGCTTCAAACACTGGACAGCGCCCCACCGCTATTGGACGACAACGGGGCCACACGATTTGTGGTGTATAGAAAGGATCGTGTTCGCTGTCAGGCCGGGCAAGACACACTGAAGGAGCACCGCCTGTCACCGACGGCGAAGACGCGCCGCGTGGTTGCCTGCTGCTGCAATACGCCGATGTTCCTCGAATTTATGAACGGTCATTGGCTGAGTCTGTATGGCGGCCTTTGGCCTGCACAGACGCTGCCCGCACTGGAGATTCGTACCATGACCCGTGATAAGCCAGCGGGTGTATCGCTGCCTGATGATGTGCCGAACCCTGCCACGCACACGCTGCGATTTTTCTTCAAGCTCATTGCAGCCTGGGCAGCGATGGGGTTTCGCTCCCCAGCCGTCGATTATATTAGCGGCGATATCACCCTTCCCGAGTAGCCAAAATCCGATGACCGAGATCACCTATCCTCGCCTTGACGCGATCGATGCAGAGGAGTTGCTGCCCTTACTCAACAGCCACCGCGTTCGACAACACCTTATTGCGCACCCCTTGTTTACTCTGTCGTCCTTACAGCAGTGGCTGGTCGAGAAGCAGCGCGTTGACGCGACACCGGGCTGCCGCGTCAGGGCCATTGCGCTGAACGATGAGCTGATAGGCTGGTGCGGCATTCAGCGGGAAAACGACGAGTATGAGCTGGCCGTGGTGATTGGCGAACAAGGCTGGGGAGTCGGCAAAGCCGTTTTTCTCGAGCTGATGGACTGGGCCAGGGCGATGGGCCACCGCGAAGTGGCAATCAACTTCTTTCACACCCGGCGGCCATACCGTTTCCTGATAAAGCGGGCGATCTCGGTCAGGCAGGTTGAGCTGCTGGGCGCGTCATTCACGCGCTACCAGCTCGCCGTGGACTAGCGGTTCCGATCAAGCAAAAATTGATTTGGCATGTTCTGCGGGAGACCGCGCCAAGGAGTCAGAACTTTATTTGTCAGGCGGTATCCTATAGGCTCATCAACAGCTCATTTCACAACAGCTTCATTTGGACATGAAACGCCGCGTACGTATCATCTACATACTCATCGCCCTGCTGGCATCGCAGTCTGTCTGGTCGATGCTGGGAGCACGGCATTAGCAACGCCGCTCCGACCACCGGAGAGCTGCGCCACGATGGGCATGCCGCTGATGATCAAGGTGAACGCCAGCATGCCGATGATGCGGAAAGTTGCATTCATTGTTGCCACTGCCATTTCCACCAAATCTCGTATGTTCCCCCTTCAGAATCTCCACTTGAGCTAGCGGTCAGAGAGGCCACTTCATCAGGCTATAGCGCGCTGCTGACCGAAGCGTATCCAAACACTCCCTTCAGGCCTCCCATCTTGTAAATCCTGTCTCAACCGACACATTTCGCGTTAAAACAACAGGATTACACCATGAGTACTCTTCGTATCTGGTGCGAGCGATGGCTTGCGCTGGCCTTGTGTTTGCTGGCGTCTCCAGCCCATGCACAACTGACACTGCCAGAAGCGGTCGCTCGCGCACTCGACAACAACCCTTTTCTGCAAGTTTTCCCGCTTCGCGAACAAGCGGCAGCGGCAAGGACGGACACCGCCAAGCAAGACCCCGGCTATGCCATCGGTATTGAAGCGGAAAACCTCGCCGGCAATGGCACATTGTCCGGCACTGACAATGCGGAGTATGCACTGTCGATTAGCTCGGTGATTGAGCTTGGCGATAAGCGCAAGGCCCGAACCGCCCTGGCCAACACCCGCTATGCCAGGACGGCTCTGGAGCACAAAGCGGCCGCGCTGGATTTGGTCGCCACCGTCACGCAAGGCTTTGTTAGCGCACTCAGTTTGAAGCATCAGATTCTCGTCGAAGAACGTGCTCTGGCGTTAACTAACGAGACTCTTGATGTTATCTCACGGCTCGCCCGTAAAGGCGCTGTGCCCGAAGCCGACAGACTCCGAGCGAAAGCGCAACAGTCGCAGGCCGAACTTAATCTCGCCGCGCTCAAAGCGGAATACGACGCTGAAAGGCAGTCTCTGGCAAGCCTCTGGGGCGAGCCACAGGCCGGGTTCAACGACGTAGAGGGCAATCTCTTTTCCTTCGCCAATGCCACCGACTTCCCCAGCCTGCGGCGTCGCGTAGAGCGTTCACCCGAGCTGGCGATTCTCGCCTCAGAGCGGCGGATGGCGGAAGCGGAACTGGCGCTCGCACGCAGCCAGTCCAGTGCCAATATCAATTGGAGGTTGGGTGTGCGTCATGAGCAGTTCAGTGGCGACTCAGCATTGACGGCGAGCCTGGAAATCCCGCTATTTTCAGCCGCCCGAAATCGCGGAGAGGAAAAGGCCGCCCACGCCGAGTTCAATAGCCAATCTTACCGTCGTGAAGATCGGGAGCTAAAACTGGGCGCGCGGCTATATCGCGCCTGGCAGGCGTTTCAGCAAAACCAGTTGGCGGCAAAGACGCTGCAGACAAGGATTATCCCCACGCTGGAATCGGCCCAATCACAAACCCGCCTCGCCTACGAGCAGGGCCGTTATCGCTATACCGACTGGCTGGCCGTCCAGAATGAACTGCTGGATGCCCGGCGACGACTGATCCACGCAGCCACCGCGGCGCTCCACAATCAAACACTTATCGAACAGTTGACGGCCACTCCCCTCGCCGAGGAGGCAAGTCATGACGATTAAAACTGGAAACCGTCCTATGCAAATGCATCTCACCGCCCTGTGTCTGCTTCTTGCCATCGCTCAGCCCGGCATCGCCAGTGACAGCCACAGCCACAGCCACAACGACCACCAGCAAACGCGCTACTCGACGCAGGAAAGCAGCGATCTGGCGCAGCGGGATCATGCCAGTGACGGCGAAGCGACCACCATTTCAGCGGCCATGGCGGCACGCAACGGGATAAGCACAGAGATCGCTGGCCCCGGCAAGATAGAGCGCCACCTTCAGGTTTATGGTCGCCTGGAATTACCGCCGGATCAGCGGGTAGCGCTTCGAGCTCGCTTCGCCGGACTGGTGAAATCGGTCAGAGCCCGTGTTGGCCAGAGCGTCGACAAGGGCGAGGTGTTAGCCGTGGTCGAGTCCAACGACAGTTTGAAAGACTACGCGGTAGTCGCTCCCATTAGCGGCATCATTCAATCCCGGCAAACCAGCGTTGGCGAAATCAGCGGTAATACCCCGCTGTTTACCGTGGTCGATACCCGACGGTTGTGGGCAACGTTGCAAGTGTTCTCCTCCCAGCGCTTTGAGGTCAAGCCGGGACTTCCGGTGCACGTGATTCACAACAACCACCGTCACGACAGTCGCATCGAATCGATAGCGCCCGCTGATCAGGGCGAACCATACGTGATCGCGCGCGTGATGCTGGACAATGCCAATGGCGATATGGCACCCGGCGATCTGGTTTCCGCCGAAATCGATGCAGAGATTGTGAGCTCACCTTTAGTCATAAAAACACGCGCCATCCAGCAACTGGACGGCAGGCCTGTCGTATTTATTCAGGAGGGCGAACGCTACTACGCACGAGCGCTTGAGCCGGGTCGTACCGACGGGGTGCACACTGAAGTGCTGTCAGGGCTGGACGCGGGTGATCGCTATGTTGTCGACAACAGCTACTTGATCAAGGCAGACATTGAAAAGTCCGCTGCATCTCACGAGCACTGAGGAGAGAGTCATGATTGATTCCATAGTACGTCTCTCCATTGAGCGACGTTTTTTTGTACTCAGCCTCATAGCCGTACTGATCGGCATGGGTATCTGGAGTTATCAGCGACTCCCGATCGACGCGGTGCCCGACATCACGAATGTGCAGGTGCAAATCAATACCCATGCGTCGGGGTACTCACCGCTGGAAGCCGAGCAGCGCATCACCTTCCCTGTTGAAACGGCGCTCTATGGCCTGCCGCAGCTTGAGTACACACGTTCCTTGTCACGCTATGGCCTGTCGCAGGTGACCGTGGTGTTTGAAGAAGGCACCGATATTTACCACGCTCGCAATCTGATTGATGAGCGATTGGCTGCCATAAAAAATGCGCTGCCGTCAGGGCTCGAACCGCAAATGGGGCCGATTGCCACGGGTCTGGGCGAAATCTTCAGCTATACCGTTGAAGCGGAGCCAGGATCGACACAGGCGAACGGCAAGCCTTGGGATGCGACCTCGCTCAGGGAAATTCAGGACTGGCTGATCAAACCGCAACTGGCGCAGGTGCGCGGCGTGGTAGAAATCAACACCATTGGCGGCTTTGACAAGCAGTACCACATCACCCCCAAGCCAATGCAATTGCTGGAGCACGGCATTACCCTGCAAGACATTGCCCGCGCGGTGCAGGCCAATAATAACAATCGCGGGGCGGGTTACATTGAGCGCTACGGTGAGCAGATTTTAGTGCGCTCTCCCGGACAGCTCAAAACCATTGCAGACATTGAGAGCATTGTTGTTGCTCGACATCGCGCGGCGCCGGTGATGCTTAAAGATGTTGCGGAGGTCGCCATTGGCAAAGAGCTGCGCACCGGGGCGGCGACGCGCGACGGTCGGGAAACCGTATTGGCTACAGCCATGATGCTCACTGGCGCGAACGCCCGCCAAGTGGCAGCGGATATCGCGACTAGACTGGAAGCCATTAAAGCCTCCTTACCCGACGGCATTACGCTTGAAACGGTTTACGACCGGACCTCACTCGTCGATAAAACCATCGCCACGGTGCAGAAAAATCTGCTTGAAGGCGCCTTACTCGTCATTGTCGTTTTGCTGCTTCTGCTGGGAAATATTCGTGCGGCACTGATCACCGCGGCCGTGATTCCGCTGTCGATGATGGCGACCATTACCGGCATGGTAAGTACCGGTGTTTCCGCCAACTTGATGAGCCTCGGCGCGCTGGATTTCGGGCTCATTGTCGATGGTGCGGTGATTATTGTAGAAAACTGTATCCGGCGCCTGAGTCACGCCGGGCAACCGCTGCCATTGCGCGAGCGACTGGACGTGGTGTATGCGGCAACCCGGGAAGTGATACGCCCAAGCCTGTTCGGCGTGGCCATTATTACCGTCGTCTACATACCCATTTTTTCGCTCAGTGGTGTGGAAGGAAAAATGTTCCACCCTATGGCAGCGACCGTCATGATGGCCTTGCTGGCCGCGATGGCCATGTCGCTGACGCTGGTTCCCGCCGCTGTAGCCGTCTTTATGAACGGCCCGGTTAAGGAACAGGAAAGTCGCATTATTCGCTCAGGCAAAGCCCTGTACCGCCCGTTACTGGAAAAGGCACTGGCCTTGCCCGGCGCGGTACTGGCAAGCGCTGGCGTTTTGCTCGCTTCATCCTTGTGGCTGGCAAGCACCCTTGGCGCGGAGTTCATCCCACAGCTTGATGAGGGAGATATCGCGCTGCATGCCCTGAGGATACCGGGTACAGGTCTCGAGCAATCGATAGCACTGCAGGAAATTCTGGAGGAAAAAATAAAAGCGTTTCCGGAGGTGGAGACCGTGTTTGCCAAGATCGGTACGCCGGAAGTCGCGACAGACCCGATGCCACCCAATGTGGCAGACAATTTTGTCATGCTAAAACCCCGCGACCAGTGGCCGGACCCCAGCCGCTCCAAGGCGGAGCTGGTAAGCGCTATGGAGGAAGCCCTTGAGACATTGCCCGGCAACAACTACGAATTTACCCAACCTATCCAGATGCGGTTTAACGAATTGATTTCCGGGGTGCGAGCCAATCTGGGCATCAAGGTGTTTGGCGACGATCTTGAACAACTTGAAAAAATCGCCCAGCAGATACTCACCGTCGTACAACAGCTCGACGGTGCAGCGGATGCACGGGTGGAGCAAGTCAGCGGCTTGCCCATGTTATCGGTGATCCCCAAACGCCTTGCCCTGGCGCAGTACGGTTTGACCGTAGACGATATGCAGACACTGATTGCGACGGGTATTGGCGGCAAAGAGCTGGGGCTCATCTACGAAGGTGATCGTCGCTTCACGCTCGCTTTGCGGCTGCCGGAAGATATACGACGCGATATCGACCGTCTCGGCTTTCTGCCAGTACCGCTGCCAAATGGTAATTATGTCCCACTGGCTGAAGTCGCAGACCTCGAGCTTAAACCTGCACCGGCGCAAATCAGCAGAGAAAACGGCAAACGCCGAGTCGTGGTAACGGCGAACGTGAGAGACCGGGACTTGGGCAGTTTTGTCGATGAAGCCAAGCTTCAAATTTCGAAAAACCTGACATTACCCGCCGGTTATTGGCTTGACTACGGAGGGACGTTTGAACAATTGGAATCCGCCAGTAAACGGCTCGCGCTGGTCGTACCGGTCACACTGGCCATTATCATAGGATTGCTCGTCATGGCCTTCGGTTCGCTGAAAGACTCACTGATCATTTTTACCGGCGTACCACTGGCGCTTACCGGCGGTGTCTTGGCATTGTGGCTTCGCGGCCTTCCCTTATCCATTTCCGCCGGTGTCGGCTTTATCGCCCTTTCCGGTGTAGCCGTGCTGAACGGTCTGGTGATGCTGGCCTTTATTCGAGACCTCTGGCTTGAGACAGGCAATCTCCGTCAGGCGATTATTGATGGCGCACTGATCCGGCTGCGTCCGGTATTGATGACCGCCATGGTCGCCAGTCTGGGATTCATACCCATGGCATTAAACACCGGCACAGGCGCTGAAGTGCAACGGCCTTTGGCAACGGTCGTCATTGGCGGCATTCTGTCCTCCACGCTATTGACCCTGATCGTGCTACCAGTGTTATACCAATGGGCACACAAGAAGGATCAGCAATAGCCATTCTATGCGGTGCAGCTTACCCTGCACCGCAATACACAGGAGACAACCATGCACGACCATACGCATGCCGCCCGATCCCAGCGCATGGGCTGGGCATTCCTCTTGAACCTGTCGTTCTCGATCATCGAATTTATTGGCGGCTGGCTCACCAACAGCACGGCCATTATGGCGGATGCGGTCCACGACCTGGGCGACAGCTTGTCCATCGGCAGTGGCTGGTTACTCGACCGGCTCGGAAATCGAAAGCCAGACTCTCAATTCACCTACGGCTATCGTCGCCTGAGTCTGGTGGGGGCACTCGTCAATGGCCTTGTATTAATCAGTGGATCAATATGGGTGATATCAGAGGCCTTACCGCGCCTGCTTGATCCCGTGATGCCTCACACCGAGGGGATGATTGCCTTGGCGGTGTTGGGAGTCACTGTAAACAGTTTCGCCGCCTATAAGCTCAAGGCAGGCAAAACACTCAATGAGAAGATTCTAAACTGGCATTTGATGGAAGACGTGTTTGGATGGCTGGCGGTTCTTCTCGTGGCCTTGGTCATGCCAATCGTAGACATGCCAATTCTCGACCCATTGCTGTCAGTCGGATTTACCTTATTCATTCTTATCAACGTAGTAAAAACGGTGTTAAAAACCGGGCGCCTTTTTATACAAGCCACGCCAAACGCAAATACCGTCGATACGATCACCCAGTCTTTACTCTCCCTTGACAAGGTTGAGAGCGTCCATCACCTTCACCTCTGGTCACTGGACGGCGAGCAACACGTTCTTACCGCGCATATCAGGGCATATCCACTGGACTCACTTGAAGACTATTCAAAGCTAAAAGAAACCATCCATACGGCGCTGTCGAGCGAGGATATTGCACATACCACAATTGAAATTGAGCTGAGCGACGAGCGATGTCGGGATGAATAACACATCCACCACATCACGCCGTATCTACACCTCACCCAACCACTCTATTCCCATATGGGCGGCATTGAGCAGCACAAACACCAGACCCACCACACTGAAGAACAGCAACAGACTGAGCAACACTTTCTGCAGGACATCGCGCCCACCGGCGGCCTGCAGCTCCTCACTTTGACGCAGCCGCTCCGTATCAAGCGCGGTTTTACCACCCGACATTTTTTCCAGTGCCGAGTGCAGCGCTGCCGGATCGCAACGCTTTCCGGCGAGTTGATCGCAGGCGAGCTCGGCATCGTGCTGATAGCCCTGCCTGATACGCCTTGCAATGACTGGCGGCCACAGCAGGGACGACCAGCGCAGCATCAGCGATTTGAGGTTATCCAAACGGTAGGCGTGAACCTGTTCATGGGCAATCACCGCCTGGAGTTCAGCCGCACTGAGTTGCTGTGTGAGATGCCGGGAGACAAAAACTTTGGGGCGCAATAGCCCCACGCAGGAAGCCAGCATCCCCGGAGTATCGATAACACGCAGGGCCTGACCGGTTTCGGCTTCGGTGAGTTTTTCCAGCAGACGAAAGCGCCGTTGACTGAGGTGCAGCGACCAGATCAGTACCGCAAACACCAGCAAAACCAGCCCGCCGCTTAGCATGGCAACCGCCACTACGGCGCCCGCATTGGCATGCACCGGCGCATGAACGCCGCAGCGGCCATCGTGGCAATGCTCGGCAAGCAGATGTTCGAGCAGCGTCGGCTGGTTCAACAGCGCCACAACCGCGATGGAAGACAGCGGCGCGGTCATACTGAACAGCAAGCGCGCGGTGCTGCGCAGGGCGGGATTGAGCGGCGCAATGCCGCGATGAAACAGGGGATAACAAGCCGCCGTCAGCCATTCGGCAAGCACCGTCACAAGAAGCCATATGCCTGCCCATTTCAGCAGGAACAACAGCTCAGTCATCGGCGGACTCGGTATCGCCGCGTTGATCCGCCTGCAGCACTTGCGAGACCTCTTCGCCGAGTGCCGGTGACTTCATCCGCAGATAGTCCACAAAGCCGGACAGCATAGGCGCCAGCTTTCCAGCGGCCACATCGTCGGCAAGATCATTCATCAGCCCGCTGATCAGTTGCGACTGAGTCATCAAGGCGCGATAGCGATACGCTCGCCCCACTTTGTGGCGCTCGACCAACTGCTTGCGGTGCAGGCGTTCCAGAGTGCTTTGTACCGTCGACAGAGAAAGTGTGTTTCCACCCAGTTTATTCAGTACCTCCTGAGCACTCGCGGTATGGCTGGCCCAGAGAATATCCAACACTTCAACCTCGCGACTGCCCAGCTCCGGCAGCCGCTGTCCACGGGGTCGCGCCAGCCAGCGCGTCCATTTCCCTTTATCCGAGCTCATGCCCGTCCACCCCTTTTTTGTCTTTCACGGTACTGTCCATGGCCTCCTCGCCCCAAAACCGATGACTGGTCGGCTCTCGGCACGGCTGTTATTACATCGCCTACAACAACAAGCAAAGCGATTGCCAACCCTCACGGAGACAACATAATGTCACGACATTCAGGCCCATCCACATTACCGTCTATTCACCTGCTGGCCTTGGCAATCGGCGCCGTGAGTTGTTTGCCCGCCAACGCCCATATTGAAGAGGTGGTGGTAGAGGGGCGACGCGACGCACTGGTCGGGGATGCGCGCTCCGCGTCCGAGGGCATTATCGGCCAGGTTGATCTGGCCCTGCGACCGGTCCAGCGCCCCGGCGATATTCTCGAGGCCATTCCCGGAATGATCGTGACTCAGCATAGCGGCTCGGGGAAATCCAACCAGATGTTTCTGCGCGGCTTTAATCTGGATCACGGCACCGACTTCGCAACCTGGATCGACGGCATGCCGGTGAATATGCGCACCCACGGTCATGGGCAGGGCTACACCGACGCCAATTTCCTGATCCCCGAAGTTATCGAAAGTCTGCATTATGTGAAAGGCCCCTATCACGCCGAGCTGGGGGATTTTTCCTCGGCGGGCGGCGTGCATATCAACACATTTCACCGGGCGCCCGACAACCGCCTGCAACTGGAAATGGGCGAAGATAATTACCAGCGCCTGTTAGCCATGGGCGGCGCAACGGTCGCGGGCCAACAGCTCTTTGCCGCTATCGAAAGTCAGTATTTCGATGGACCGTGGACGGATATCGACGGCAATGCCCAAAAGCTGAACGGCCTGCTTCGCCTCAGCAGTGGTGATGACCGCGACCGCCAGTGGAGCATCACGGCCATGTACTATGACAATGACTGGGATTCTGCCGATCAGATCCCCCAGCGCGCCGTGGATCAGGGACTGATCGATGAACTGGGTTCGCTCGACGAGCGATTGGGTGGCAACTCCCGTCGCGCCAGCCTGTCTGCTCAATTCAACACGGAGACGGAGCACGGCAATACCGCCTGGGGCGCCTATGTCATCGACTACGAAATGCAATTGTGGTCGAACTTCACCTACTTTCTGGATGACCCGGTGAATGGCGACCAGTTTGAGCAGTTGGATAAACGCCGCATTCTCGGCGGGCATTGGAATCATGGCTGGCTAAGCGGCAGCCGCAACCAATTTCGCCAGAAGGTGGGCGTCGAGGTTCGCCACGATGACATCAGCGACGTTGGCCTGTACCACACAGCAAACCGACAACGCCTTGCCACCACTCGGGAAGACAGCGTGGAAGAAAGCAGTGCCGCGTTGTTCTACGAAATGGAATGGCACTTTCATGAACGCTGGCGCGCCATTCTCGGCCTGCGAGGCGACTACTACCGCTTTGATGTCGACGCCGACAATCCCCTCAACAGCGGCGACACCAGCGACAGCATTGTCAGCCCCAAAGCCAGTCTGATTTATGCGCTTTCCCCCCGCAGTGAAATGTACCTGAGCGCTGGTCGCGGCTTTCATTCCAACGACGCCCGCGGCACCACCATACGCGTTGATCCCGGCAGCGGCAGCGCGGTGGACAAGGTCGATCCACTGGTGCGCTCCACTGGCGCCGAATGGGGCATCAAGAGCACCCTGTTTGAACGCTGGAACACCTCGGTGGCGCTGTGGTATCTCGAACTCGACTCCGAACTGCTGTTTGTTGGAGATGCCGGGACAACCGAGGCCAGCCGCCCCAGCCGTCGTCGAGGTGTGGAGTTCAATAACTTCATCACGCTCAGCGATATCTGGACCCTGGAAGCCGACCTCGCCTGGACCGACGCAGAATTTTCGGACCGCAGCCCTGACGGCCAAGACATTCCCGGCGCCCTGCCCTTTGTCGCCACCGCCGGCCTCACCGCCAATGCGCCCAACGGCTGGTTTGGTTCACTGCACCTGCGCCACTTCGCCAGCTATCCGCTGATTGAAGACGACAGCGTGGAATCCGACGGCTCCACCCTCGCCAGCGCCACCGTGGGCTGGGGCAATGAGCGAGTCACCCTGCAACTGGATGTGCTGAACCTGCTCGACAGCGATGACCACGACATCGATTACTTCTACGCGTCCCGCCTGCCCGGCGAGCCCGCCGCCGGTATCGAAGACATTCACTACAAGGTGTTTGAGCCGCGTCAGCTACGGGCGCGGCTTCGCTTCACCTTCTAAGCTGACACACAACTTAAGAAGACACATAATTTAAGAAGACACACGACGACCGGCAGCGCCGGTCATGACTGACTGCGCTGGTCTAGCTGCGCCAGATACCGCTGACGTCCGCGTTCACCAATGCGTTCCATGAGTGGCAAAACTCGGGGAATCAGCCAGGGGAAACTGCCAACCAGACGGCCGGACAGACTGTCCATCCACGAGGGATAGATCTCCACTTTCCCGGTAGCCAGTGCCCGTTCGAAGGCATCGCCAATATCCGCCACCGATTGCAGGGCGCTGGCAAAATTCAGTGCGCTGCCATCATTGCGGGCCTCGTATTGCAGCATGGGCGTGTCCACCCCGCTGGGATAGATGCCCGAGACGCTAATGCCGTGAGCACGAAGCTCATTGTGCAGACTGACCACAAAACCGCGCAGACCAAACTTGGTGGCGGCGTAGCAGGCACTGCCCTTGAGCGCGATAATGCCGCCCATCGACACCGTGGTAATAATGTGCCCCCGCTTGCGCGGCAGCATATGGCGGGTAAAGGCGCGCAGCAGATGGATGGCCGAGCGCAGATTCACCTCCAGCTCCAGATCCAGCTCGCCGGGGTCGGTATCCTGCACCAGTTTCGGGAAGATCACCCCTGCATTCATGACCGCTACGTCGTAGCCGTCGGCATCGCCTTCAATCTTAGCGCACAGCTCAGCCAGTGCCTCGCGATCACACAGATCCGCCGCCACCGCCGTAGCACGGCTCAGTTGCTCCGCCAGGGTCTGTATCGCCAACAGGTCGCGGTCGACCAAGGTCAGCTCATAGCCCTGACGATCCAGACGGCGGGCAATTTCCGGCCCGATGCCGCCGCTGGAGCCCACCACAATCGCTCTCTTTTTCTCGCTCATGATGCCACTCCCAGTTCGCGCTTCACCTGCCCCAAGACCTTCAGATAGCGGTCCACATCGACGTAATTGGCGTGGCGCGGCGTGGCAATATAACGATGGCCTGCCTTGAGGTCGGGATCGTGGTGCTGCTTCTTCTCTGCCAGTTTGCGAGCCAGACTCGTCTCCTTCGTTGCCGTCGCATCAGCCACAATCAGCTCGGCCATTTCATCGAAGCTGGCGTAGGCCGCCGAGGCAAACTCCACAAAGCCCAGTACCGCCAGATTGTTGTAGCGCTTGGAGAAAATACGCAGGTACAAGTCGGGGCGCCCGCCTTTGTCTTCCCAGGCATCTTCCGGCAGAAAGGGACTGGCGTGCTGGTAGCCCGTCGCGGCAATCACCAGATCAATCTGCTCGCGGCTGCCATCGGTGAACACCACCTCATCGCCCTCGAAGCGCTCGATTCCCGGCTTGGGAATACAGTCCCCGTGCTTGATGTAATGCAGAATCTGCGTGTTCATCAGCGGGTGAGACTCAAAGATTTTGTGATCCGGCGTAGGCAGGCCGTAATCTTCCGGCTTGCCGTTGATCAACCGCAACAAACCGCCAAACAGCATCTGCTGCAAACGAAACGGTAGCTTCGGCCCCTTTGTCGCCAGCACATCGGAGGGAATTCCCATCAGGTGCTTGGGCAAAAAGTGATAACCACGACGAGTACTCAAAAAGGCTTGATCCGCCGCAAAGGCCGCATCGCAGGCAATATCCACCCCCGAGTTGCCACAGCCCACAACCAACACCCGCTTGCCCGCAAACTCCTGGGGCGAACGGTAGCTGACCGAGTGGCGAATCTCACCGCTGAACTCGCCGGGCCATTCAACGATATTGGGCTCCCAGGTCACCCCGTTGGCACAGATCAGATAGCGGGTTTGCAGTACCTCGCCACCGCTGAGCTGCAGTTGCCAGAGGCCGTCATCATTCTGAAAGGTCTTGACCACCTCGGTGTTAAAACGAATGTGCTTACGCAAATCGTGGTGATCGGCATAACTGCGGATATAGCTCAGCAACTGCCGGTGACCGGGATAATCGGGGAAATTTTCCGGCATGGGAAAACCCGGAAAGCCGGAGCAACTGCGCGAGGAAATAAAATGCGCTGATTCGTACATCGGCGAACCGGGCGCATCGATATCCCAAATCCCGCCCACATCGCCATTGCGCTCCAGGCTCACAAAGTTAACGCCGCTTTCCGCCAAACGGCGTGTCAGTATCAGGCCGCCAGGCCCCGCTCCTATTACTACAACATCGAATACAGAATCCGCCATCACTGCCCCCAAAATAAAACGACCAAAGGTCACTTTTTCAAACAAAACGCGACCATTGGTCACATATTAAAACGTGATCGTTAGTCACTTTTAAGGTAAAGTCAAGCGATGACAACGAATAACAGCAAACAATTACGCCGCCAGCCCGAACAGGACCGCGCCAAAAAGAACCTGAATGCCATGCTGGAGGCCGCCGCCACACTCATTGGCGAATGCGGCGCGGATGGCTTTTCCATGGCCGAGCTGGCGCGCCGTGCGGGGGTTTCCAAGCCCGCCCTGTATCGCTATTTCCCCAACAAACAGGCGGTATTGCTCGAACTGGCAAGGGCCAGCTTTCAGGAAAATCGCGAACTGTTGGTCGCCAGCCTCAAACCCGACAACGACGATGAATGGCAGGCCATGCGCAAGGCCATGCAGCAGTATTGTCAGCTTCAGCGCTCGCAGCCCTACCGCAGCCACCTCCGTGCCGCGATTCAGGCTGACCCCGAACTGATGGCTCTGGATATGGCCGACACCCGCCAGAACAGCCGCTTCGCCGAAGACATTTTCACCGAGCGCTATCCCGGCGTGGATCGTCAGGCGCTGCGCACTCGCCTGATGCTGATCATGAGCTGCGCCGAAACCGTTGCCCATATGACTACCCAGGTGAGCAGCAGCGAAGCCGAACAACTGATCGAGCAGTTTATTCAGATGTGTCAGGCCAGCCTGCCGGCATCCAGACAGGCTTAGCGCCTCTAATAGCAGCGGCGGCTGCGCGCCAGCTAAGGGCTAACGCGAAAAGACTGTCGCGATTTAATTAAACGCATCGTAATCTTCCAACGCTCCAACCAATGTCCCAAAACAGTTAGACTGCGCTCTTTTCTCATCGTCGGACATCTCATGAGCAACGAAAACAAGAGCCTTAGCGGGCTGCAGCGTTTCAGCAATAAATCCATTATCGTCACCGGCGCCGGGTCGGGGATTGGCCAGGCAACGGCACTGCGTATTGCCTCCGAAGGCGGCGCGGTCATCGCGGTAGACCTCAATGAAGCCGGGTTGCAGGAAACTGTTTCAGCCGCTGCAGACATGTCTGGCAGTGTTCGCGCCTACTCGGCGTCAGTCGCGGAAGAAGAACAGGTCAAAGCCCTGATTGCCGACGTTAAAGACAAAGAAGGCAAGCTGGATGCGCTGATTAATATGGCGGGCATCTTGCGGTCCATGCCCAGCACGGAAACCTCGTTGGCAGAATTTCAGCAAATTCTGAACGTCAACCTCATCGGCACCTTCCTGTGCTGTCGCGAAGCCATTCCCGCACTGCTGGAAACCAAGGGCTGTATCGTCAATGCGGCATCTACCTCAGCCCAATTCGGCCACCCGTATATGGCTGCCTACGCGGCCAGTAAAGGTGGTGTGTATGCGCTCACGCGCACGCTGGCATGGGAATACCTCAAGCAAGGCGTTCGGGTAAATGCCGTTGCACCGGGCGGCATTTTGACCCCGATGGTACTGGCGCAGGGCGAGCGAATGGCAAGCCTCGACATGGATCTCTTTACCCACCTCAACCGCCCCGACGGTCAGTTCGGCGCGCCGGAACAAGTCGCGGGCGTTATCGCCATGCTGGCATCTGCCGATGGTGCGCATATGACGGGCGAAGTAGTGAAAGTCGACGGTGGCGTTCACAACTAAACCCTGAGCGATCAGCGGGGCTGACGCCCCGCTATAGGGTGGCCAGTTACGCGGTCAAGGGCTTCGCCATCGGGCGATCAACACGCACCGAGAACGGCATTTGAATCTCGTAGGTCACCCCGGCTACGCGGGTAGGAATGAGTGAACCCGGCTCCAGTTCTGGCGGGAAAATACCCAATGGGCGGCTGCGCTGCCCCGAGACATAAATGCGATCGCCACTCGGTGCAATCGCAATGCCTGTCACTTCCGTCAAGCTGGGACTGCCCGGAAGCTGTAACAGGGGAATGGTCGTGCGGTCGGGCAGCAACACCATACAGCGCATAAAGCCGCCGTCTTCCACGACCAGCATTTCACCATCGAGCGTCATGGCAATATTATCGACACCGCTTAATGGCTCCTCGTCCAAATCAAACGGCGAACCAATCACGCCGTTCTCTGGGTTATAGATACTCTCGATAGTGCCCCCGGCAACATCAATCGCCCAGATATTGTCGTCGCTCTTGGTAGAGAAGAAGACCATTCCCTCCAAGTACCAAACACCTTCGTTGCCGCCGAAAATGGTGGCATCCACTTCATCTACCGTGTCTGGCTGAGCGCGACCATCATCAACGGCATCGTTCCATTGGAAGGCGACCGGCCCCAGACGCGCAGCCTCAATGCCATCCGGCACAAACAGCACCTGCAATTTACCGGCATCCATGTTCGGGCGTTCCGTCGCCTCCGGCCAATCATTCAGCTCCCAGACAGTGCGATAGAAACGATCGGTGTCGGTATCAATATCCTCGGTGTGATAAATGGCGCGGTGCTCGACATCCACCGCCACCATCTCATGAGCCTTGCGGCCAAAACAGGGCAGTTCAACAGCTTCCCCACCATCGCGGAGCGGGCTGCACTCGAACATTTTTCCGTCCCAGATTTCTTCGCCGTTAATCCAGGTTCCCCACGGCGTGGCACCGCCAGAACAGTTGGTAGTGGTGCCGCGCTGACAGGGATAGGCATCCACCAGATTACCGAGCGCATCAAAGCGCAGTGCGCTCACACCACCGCCAAAGAAGGGCGGTAACAACGCCGCTGTATCGCGATCGAGGTTCCGGCGAAAAATGCCGGTGGGATCCTGATCTCGAATGGTTGTCAGATCTCGCGCTTCGGAATTACTGACGTAAATCCAACCACCGTCATCCGTGCGAAAGGTGCCACCCCCATCAGGGTCGGAATGCCAGATAAAAAAGGGATCAACCTCTGGCACCGGCGGCTCGCCAAAAACCGCCAATTGGCGCGACGTAAAGCCTTCGGGCAAGCGAATGCCGTCGTCATTGGGCTCAAGCAATGGCCCGATAGTACGGAACTTACTGGAGAAACCGGCCGACCGACCGCCGCCGCTTCCACCGGAGCCTCCGCCGCAGGCTGTTAACCAGCTGGCGGTGGCGACGCTACCGG
>NZ_CFHTQA010000013.1:0-76455 GCF_984394615.1 Spongiibacter sp.
TTGGCGGAAGACGCCAAAGCCGATGGCGGGCAGTTTATTACCGGCGGCGAGCGAATGGGCGACAAGGGCTACTTCTATGCGCCGACGCTGGTCACCGGCCTGCCGCGCCACAGCCGGCTGGTCGTGGAGGAGCAGTTTGGGCCGATTGTGCCACTGCTGGAGTTCAGTGATATCGATGAACTGATTGCTCACCTTAATCAAAGCAAATTTGGCCTGGCGGGCTCGGTATGGTCGCCCGATGTGGCCGAGGCAACGGCAATCGCTGCACGCCTCGAAACCGGCACGGTGTGGATTAACCAGCACCTGGCCATGATTCCTCAGGCACCGGTATCCGGCCGCAAATGGTCGGGGGGCGGTGTGGAGAACGGGCAGCTTGGCTTTGAAAGTTACAGCGAGCTGCAAACCCTGTCGATTGCGAAAAGCTGATGTAGTACGGAGAGAAACGATGAAAATTTACGATATTACCCTCGATATAGAACCCGGCATGCTGTATTGGCACGAGGGCAAAACCCCGGAAGTGATGGATGTAACCACCATCAAAGATGGCGCTCCGTCTAACGTTACCCGCTGGTTGATCGGTTCACATACCGGTACCCATATCGATGCACCTCGCCACTTTATTGATGACGGCGCGACGGTAGAACAGTTGCCCATTGAGATGTTTGTCGGGCGCACCCGGGTGATGGACCTGATTCACATTGGTGATCGTGCGATTACAGCTGACGATATCAAGGCGATCGGTCTGGACGGTGTGACCCGCGTGCTGTTCAAAACCACCAACTCTGCAAAGCGCATGATCAAGAAAGAATTCTCGGATGACTGGGTGGGTATTGCTCCCTGCGCTGCCCAGTATCTGGTAGACAACGGCGTGCAGTTTGTCGGTATCGACTACGTGACCATCGAGGCGCCAGAGCACTCGGTAGAGTGGCCGACACACCACATTCTGTGCGGCAACAACGTGATTATTCTCGAGGGCGCCAAAGTAGGTGAGATTCCCGACGGTGAGTACTTCATGTGCTGCCTGCCCATGCGCCTTAAGGGATCGGAAGGGGCGGCGACCCGCACCATTCTTATCGACGGCATCACTGAGGGCTGATCGATGGCAGGGGTGATCTCCACACCGCACACGCTGGCGACCGAAGCCGGTATGCAGATGTTCCGCGCTGGCGGCAATGCCGTCGATGCGGCGCTGGCGGCGGCGGCCGTGCTGACGGTGGTTTACCCCCACCAGTGCGCCTTGGGTGGTGATGCCTTTGCGCTGGTCGAGTCGGCGAGTGGAGACGTCACCGCCTACAACGGCTCTGGCGCGGCGCCCGCCGGGCTCGACGCCGACCTGCTTCGCGCCCGTTACGATGGCATTCCCGATGCGGGGCCGCTGTCGATCTCGGTGCCCGGTCTGGTCGCGGCCTGGTACAGCCTGTCGTCCTCGCAGGGAACACTGCCGTGGGCCGAATTACTGGCTCCGGCGATTGCGCTGGCCGACGACGGCGTGGCGGTATCGCGCTCGTTGGCGGCGGGCATTTTATACCGTCAGGGCGCGATGAACCGCGCCTTGCGCGAGTTGTTACTACCGGGTGATCGACCCTTGGCGGAAGGCGAATGCTTTGCCCAGCCCGCCTTGGCCGACACCCTGAGAATCCTGGCTGAGGAGGGCGCGGACAGTTTTTATCGGGGTTCGCTGAGTCAGCGCGTTGTGCGCGGGCTGAACGCCGAAGGCTGCCCGATCAGCAGTGAAGATCTCGCATCGCATCAGACCGCGCTCGACGACGCGCTGTCGCTGCACTATGACGGTGTTGAATTTCTCTGCTGTCCGCCTAACTCCCAGGGCTTTGTTTTGCTCGAAGCCCTTGCGTCGCTGGACGCACTCGGCCTGCCACTGGATGCCCGCGGTGAAGGTGCCCGGCATCTGCTGCAGGCGCTGTTGATGGCGGCCGATGATCGAGAAGCCTTGTTGGGAGATCCACAGCGTAATCCGATTGATATGGCCGCGCTGTTTGATCGCACGGCACTGGCAAACCGACTCAGCCACGCGATTCAGACCGGGCAGGCACCTGCGGTGAATAATCCGGTGGCTCACGGCGATACCGTTGCCGTTTGTGCGATGGATGACAGCGGCGTGTCGATTTCGCTGATTCAAAGTGTGTTTCAGACCTTTGGCTCAGCTGTCCTCGAGCCCGAGACCGGCATTATTTTTCACAATCGCGCGCGGGGATTCTCGCTCGACCCTGAGGCCCCCAACTTTCTGCGCGCGGGCTGTCGTCCCGCTCACAGCTTGATGCCGTTGCTGTTGCGCCGCGAAGGCCGCGCCTTCGCCTCGCTGGGCACCATGGGGGGCAAAGCCCAACCTCAGATTCTTGCCCAGTTGCTGCCGGGTGTGATGGCGGGCACGGCCTCGCTGGAGGCTGTGCTGGCAACGCCGCGCTGGGTATTCGGCGCCCGGGATATTGATTTTCCTGGCCCTACGGTGGCCATCGAAGCCGATGCGCCCGCCGAACTGGATCAACATTTGAAAATACATGGCCTGGATGTGGCTCGCGTGCCTGCCTGTTCCGAAAGCGTGGGCCATGCCCAGGCGGTCCGCCGCCGCGCGGATGGAGAACTGGAAGGCGCCGCTGACCCACGCTCGGATGGCAATGCCGGCGTCTGTGCCGACTGAGACATCGCCGCTGCCGCTGATAATTTCGTGAGGTATTCGTGAACAAGGAATTACTGCAAGCCACACAGGATCGGATTAACCGTATGCCGCGCGTCCGTCTCGGTCAGTTTCCCACCCCATTGATGGAAGCGCCGCGTTTGAGTGAAGCACTGGGCGGGCCGCGCATTCTGTTCAAGCGGGATGACCTGAGTAATGTCGGTCTGGGTGGCAATAAGGCCCGCAAGCTCGAATATGTGATTGGGCGGGCCGTGGCCGATGGCGCCGATACGCTGGTGATCTGCGGTGGTTTTCAATCCAATCTTGCGCGGATTGCTGCGGCGATGGGGTCGCAACTGGGTCTGCAGGTAGAGCTGATTCTTGGCGGCGTGCCCGGCGAGCCCAGACATCCCGTAGGCAATTTGCTGCTCGACCACCTCTATGGCGCCAATGTGCGCTTTGTCGAAACCCTGCCGCGATGGGAATTCGGCGACACGCTTGCCAATGTTGAGCAGGAGCTGATTGCCGAAGGCCGTAAACCCTTTGTCGTACCGCTGGGTGCCTCCAGTCCGGAGGGCATGGCCAGCTATGTGGAGGCCAGTCGCGAGCTGTATCAGCAGCTTGAGTGCAGCGGTGTCGCGGCGAATTACCTCTACGTGGGGGTGGGTTCTGGCGGGACGTTATCCGGTTTGGCGCTGGCCCATGCCAATCTCGAACTGCCGTATGCACTGCGCGGTATCAGCGTCAGCCGCGCCAGCGAACACTACCGAAACAAGCTGCCTGCCGATATGGGCGAAGCGGCGCTTCAGCTTGGCCTGAGCCAGGTACCTGCGGGCGACAGTCTCGACATTGACGATCGCTTTATCGGCGGTGGCTACGGCGAGACCTCCGACGGCAGCAATGAGGCCATCGCGCTGGTGGCAAAAACCGAAGGTGTACTGCTGGACCCGGTGTACTCGGGCAAATGCATGCACGGATTGATTCAGCACATTAGGGAAGGGCGTATAGCGGCCGATGACACCGTGGTGTTTCTGCACACCGGTGGCTGGCCTGCGCTGTTTTCTTACGAGGCCGAAACGCTAGGCGTGAGTACCGAGGCGCATTGTCTGCCCCCGGTCCATGTTGTGAACGAGTAAGGCTGTAATTGGCAGCGCGTGGCGCAGAGGCGCGAATCGGGCTGCCGCATTCAATGAATGGAGATACGCATGACTGACAAACTTCCTCTCGAACAAGAGGCTCTGGATCGCATCTGGTTCCACGTCACGGCTCCGGCGGCACTGCGCGCCAAGGGCGGGATGACCGTCTTTGAAAAAGGCGAAGGCTGCTATCTCACCGACATCCACGGTCAGGAGTATGTTGACGCGCTGTCTGGCGGCGCCTTTGTGACCAACATTGGTCACGGCCGCAGTGAAGTGGCGCAGGCGATGGCCGAACAGGCCGCCAAGCTGGCCTATGTTACGCCGTACAACTTTGCCGCCGAGCCCACCATTCGCCTGGCGGAAAAGCTTAAAGACATCACACCCGGTGATTTGCACCGCGCGTTTTTTACCTCTGGCGGCACCGAGTCGGTAGAGACCGCGATCAAGATTGCCAAGCAGTATCACTGGCTGAAGGGGGAGCAAAAGCGGACGAAAGTCATCAGCCGTCGCGGTTCTTACCACGGCTCCAGCTTCTTCGCGATGAGCATTTCCGGCGCCAGTCACGACTTTAACAGCAAAATTTTCTCTCCCATGGTGCCCGGCTGCGTGCAGGTGCCACACCACAATATCTACCGCCACGACCCGAATATGAGCGAGGAAGCCTACGCGCAGTTCTGTATTGATGCGGTAGAGCAGACCATTCTCCATGAGGGACCGGAAACCGTCGCGGCGATTATCGCCGAGCCGATTCCAGCCTCGGCGTCGATTTATCTGCCGCCCGACACCTACTTCAAACAGTTACGCCAGATTGCCAATAAGTACGGTGTGGTGCTGATTATCGACGAAGTGATTAACGGTTTCGGTCGTACCGGCAAAATGTTCGCCTCGGAACATTGGGACATCGAACCCGACATTATGACCATGGCCAAGGGGCTGACCAGCGGCTACGCGCCAATGGGCGCGGTGATGGTCAGCGAAAGAATTACCTCGGTCTTCGATTCCGCCAAGGGCCGCGAGTCTGGTCTGAACCATGTGATCAGCTTTGGTGGTCATGCGGCATCGGCCGCAGCGGCGCTGAAGAATATCGAAATCATGGAAACCGAGGGGATGGTCGAAAACTCCGCCGCAATGGGTGACTACTTGCTGGAAGGCCTGAACGAGCTGCGTAAATACAAGATTGTCGGCGATGTTCGCGGTAAAGGTCTGCTGACAGCGGTTGAGCTTGTTCAGGATAAAGAAACCCGCGCGATGTTCCCGCCCGAAGCACAGATGATGGCGAAGATGACCAACCAGCTCCGCGAACACGGCGTCTTGGCACGTACCTATCAGGTGGTGGAGTTTGGTCCGCCGCTGTGCGCCACCAAGAAGGAAATCGAGAAAATTGTTGAGGCAACGGAAAAGTCCATTGCCTGGTTCAGCAAAGAAGTGGGTATCGAATAATGGCAGACAAACAGGCAGTAATTATTGGCGCTGGCGTGATCGGCTGCGCGGTGGGTCTGCAACTCAGCCGCAAGGGATACAGCGTGACGCTGGTCGATAAAAACCCCGAAGTGGGCTACGGCTCTACCAGCAATTCCTGTGCAGTGGTGCGCTTCTCCTATTCCAGTCTGGCGACAACGGCGCTGGCTTACGAGGGCTATCATTACTGGAAGGATTGGGCGAATTTTCTCGGTGTGGAAGACGAGCGCGGCTTGGCGAAATACCACGAGTGTGGCCACCTGATGATCAAATCGTCGCCGGACGATCGCCCTCATGTGGCGGAGTTCTACAAGCAATTGAATATTCCCTTCGAAGAGTGGGATAACGCGTATATTCACGAGCGTCTGCCGCTGTTCAATCTGAAACTCTGCGGCCCGGTTGTAGCGGTAGAAGACCCGGATTTCTGGGAAGTGCCGGAAAACGACGGCGAAGTGGCTGGCGGCGTGTTCGCACCCAACGCCGGTTATATTGGCGATCCACAATTGGCGACGCACAATCTGCGTCGCGCCATTGAGGCCAATGGTGGTCAGTTCATGCTCGGCCAACGCGTGGTTGGCATTGACCGCCAGAGTGGCCGGGTGTCGGCAGTACGTCTGGAAAGCGGCGAAATATTGACGGCCGACGTGGTGATCAATGCCTCCGGTCCCTATTCAGGCAAGATCAATGAAATGGCCGGTGTCACCAGTGATATGGCCGTGAAAACCAAGGCGTTGCGCCGCGAAGTTCACCACCTGCCCAGCCCGAAAAGTTTCGATTTTGAGCATCAGGGGGTGATGACGTCGGATGACGATCTTTACCTGTACTACCGTCCGGAAACCGGCAACAAGGTCACGGTTGGTTCCGGTGATCCGCCGTGTGATTCCCAGGTCTGGGTGGACGATCCGGATAATTTCAATCGTGAATTTACCGAGAGTCAGTGGACGGCACAGGTCTACCGCGCGGCTCGCCGGATTCCTGAGTTGCCCATTCCCAGCCAGGCTTCCGGTGTGGTGGATCTCTACGATGTCTCCGACGACTGGATTCCCATTTATGATCGCTCAGAACTGCCGGGCTTTTACATGGCGGTGGGCACCAGCGGTCACCAGTTTAAAAACGCCGGTGTAGTGGGCGATCTGATGGCAGAATTGGTGGATGCCTGTGAAAAAGGCTACGACCATGATGCGATGCCGCTCACTTATCAATGTCGTTATACCGGCAATGAGATCAATCTTGGCATGTTCTCGCGCCGCCGCGAGATCAACCGGGAAAGCAGTTTTTCTGTTCGCGGCTAGTATCGCGAAACGCTGCAGGTAACGCCGTATTTTTCCAGGGCCTGGGGTTTCCCCAGGCCCTTTTTTTTTGCCAAAAAATCAGGATGTAAATTCGACGTTTGCAGACCGAAATAGCGCCACTTAAGTTCGCTGTTAAGTTCATATTATTTCGATGAAAAACGCAGGAAATTGCCCGGTAAAAACCGCCTTTATTTAGTGCCGCCGCACTCAATGTGTGCGCTTTTTACCGCCATTTTTACGTGAAAAACCGCGATGATGCGCCGCAATGGAAAGTGCCCTTGTTCTGTGTGTTTTTTGTCGTCGGGAATAGATGAGAATTCCTAATGATATTTATCAGCTTTTCCAATGTATGTAGCGGCATGACTGAAGGGTGGTGGATTTTTGCTCGCCAGGTCAGTGTTGTCGCTGTTGACAAGGTTCCAGTTGCTTCTCCTTTTTTTCTGTAATTTGTTGTAATTATTGAAAATTAATTATCCCTCCTGATTTTTTTCTGCAGGCTCAGCAAATACACAGTACGCGGCGACCGTTTGGAAACGGCGTGCTTTTTTCCCGTCTGAAAATTGCTCTGAAAACTTCTTTGTATTGGCCTGTTGTTTGCAATGTGAACTGGTGACCGCTATGCGTACTAAGGCTGTCCCGGTCTGACCACCTCGGTGGTGATCTCTTGGAGAAGGGCGGCCGTCTTATAGGCGACAAGAAAGAGGGGAGATATTCATGTCTCAAACAACCAGAAAACGGTTCCGTAAAAATGTACTGGCTGGCTGCATTTCAGCGGCTGCCATACAAGGTGCAGTGAGCAGTGCGGCCTTTGCTCAGGAATCTCAGGAGCGGGTCGTTGAAGAGGTGGTTGTCATTTCCGCCCAACGTAAAGATGCGGACATCATGGACGTGCCCATTTCTGTAACTAACTATACCTCGGAGCAAATGGATATCCAGGGTATTCGTCAAATCGAAGATATCAGCCGCTTGACACCGAGTCTGGTGTTTACTCGACAAGCCGGTTCGTCGGGCTCCAACTCGACCGATATTAACATTCGCGGTATTTCCTCGAATGTGGGTTCTGCCACCACGGCTATCTATATAGACGATACGCCTATCCAGATCCGTAACATCGGCTATTGGGGTGGCAACCCCTATCCGCGCATCTTCGATCTGGAACGGGTGGAAGTGCTGCGCGGTCCGCAGGGTACGCAGTTTGGTGCCAGCGCCATGGGTGGTGCGGTGCGCTTTATTACCCCGCAACCGGAGTTCGGCGATCCGAGTTTGTATGCTCGCGCGCAGGTTTCTTTCACGGATCATGGTGATGAAAGCTATGAAGCGGGTATCGCAGGCGGTATGCAACTCAGCGATACCGTAGCCGTGCGAGGCAGCATCTACCACAACCAGATCGGCGGCTATATCGATCAGGTGGAGGCGGTGAATGAGAACCGTGGTGGCCGGGTACTGAAGAAGGACATCAACTCCGAAGAGGTGACGGCGATCAAACTGGCCGCGACCTGGCGGGCCAGTGATGCGCTGACGATTACGCCATCATTGTATTACCAGAAGGTAGAAGGTGACTCCCGTGACGAATACTGGGAGAACTACACCGATTCGACGGACAATGACTATCGCACGGGTGTTCAGTCGCTGGAGCCCATGGCGGACAAGTTCCTGCTGCCGTCGTTGATGGTGCAGTACGACTTTGAAACCTTTGAGTTGATCTCGAATACCTCGTACTTCGATCGCGAGCAGGACGATACGATTAACTATCTGCGTTATCAGTCCTTCCTGCGTTCGGGCGACACCTTTGGCGATTACTCCAATAAGGTGGAAAACAACTCCGATACGGTGATGAATAACTCTCAGAAGAACTTTGTGCAGGAAATTCGTCTGCAGTCGTATAACGACGACAGCATGTTCGACTGGGCAGCGGGCTTCTATTACTCCAAAACCGAACAGACTCAGGAGCAGGCCTTCGGCTCGGGTCGTACACCGGGAAGCGACTTCCCCTCGTGGAATGGTTCGGGCTTTGATTACTACCCTCAGGTCGATGGCAAGTACAGCCTGTACCAGGAGCTGGAGGTTGAAGATGAGCAAACAGCGGTGTTTGCAAGCGTGGACTGGAAAGCCAGTGCAGCGCTGGTATTTACCGCAGCGGCGCGTCTCAGCCAGAACAAGTTTGATTACTGGGATATGAAAGACGGTCCGCTGAACAGCGGTACTCGCAGCGTGGTGACCGCCGATCAGAAAGAAACCGCGTTTACGCCGAAGGTTGGCGTGACCTGGACGCCCGACGATGAAAACATGTTCTACAGCACCTTGAGCAAGGGCTACCGCCCCGGTGGTGCACAGCCTAACGTGAACACGGAGTTCTGTGGCGCGGATCTGGCCGCACTGGGTCTGAGTGGTGCACCGTCGGCCTATGACGAGGACTCTCTGTGGGCCTATGAAGTCGGTAGTAAGAACGACCTGTTCAACGGCGCGCTGAAAATGGACCTTAACCTCTATTACATCGAGTGGTCCGATATTCAGCAAGAGGTGAATCTGCCCACCTGTAGTCTGTCGTTTATCGGTAACCTCAGTGATGTCACCGGTAAAGGTGTGGATGCCTCCTTCTCGTTCTCGCCACTGGCGAGTCTGGAAATGGGCTTCGCTGTCGGCTACAACGACACGACCTATGACGACGACGTCTATGCCGGTAACGGCGTACTGCTGAAGTCAGCCGGTCAGCGTCTGAGCGGTCCTCGCTGGTCCGGTAATGCCTTCCTGCAGTACGAGATGATGGTCATGGAGTACGAAGGTTACTTCCGTATGGACTATGACTTCACTCGCGACAATCTCGCAGCCGGTGGCCGTTCTGGCACCTTTGGCTACGACCCCGACCTCGATGCATTGCCGGGAACAAACTTCCTGTCGATGCGTGTAGGTGCTCGTCTGAACGGTGCGGATGTCTCCCTGTTTGTCGACAACGTCACCAATTCCGACGACAAGTTGGCCAGAGGACACGATGGTTCCGGTGCCGGTCTCTACTATGTTGAGTCATACCGTCCCATGACTCTGGGGATCACCGCCACCTATCGTTACTGATCAACACTGATAGTCTCCACCCTGTTGAGTCGGTGATGCCTGCTTCCGCTTGTTCATGTGCGGGAGCAGGCCCGGCTCCTTTTTGCGTTTAAGGCCAGAGGAGGTTTGTCTATGGTCTACCGAATTCTCAGCTCAGCGGCGGCGGTCGTTCTGCTTGCCGGCTGCAGCCTCACCGCCACTCGACCCGCAGCGGATTCGACTGCTGTCGAGGCGTGTAAAACCCTTAACTATCGCTATGCGCAGGCGCGCGACAGCGGCAACGCCGATGCCTACGGCGACTTGTTTGCCGAGAACGCGGTGTTCTACATGGGCAAAAAGCCCTATAAGGGTCGCGATGCAATCATCACCCGACTTCGAGAGGGGCAGGATTCTGCCAACTTCGCCCGCCTGCTGATTGACAATATGTACATCGAAAAAGACGGCGATGACTCGGCCACCGGTGTGGTGTATTTCTCGATGTATTACAGCGATGCTGATCCGAATGCGCCGCGTCCTATCGAAACATTCCGCCTGTTCATGGGCGAATATCACGACCGTTATACCCTGGCTGAGGGGGGCTGTAAGCTCGCCGAACGCAAGACGGTTCCACTGTTTATGGGCCGTTTTGCGAAGTAGCGACCCGAGGAGGACTCCATGCGCCTGATTATTCTGACTTGCCTGATGTTCAGCGGTCTGCTGCTGGCTGGCTGCGAGAAGCACATATCGGCGGATATGATTTTCTACAACGGCAAGGTCGTCACGGTTGACGATGACTTTACGATTGCCGAAGCCATCGCTGTAAAAGACGGCAAGGTCCTGGCAACCGGCAGCACTGAGCAAGTGATGAAAGCCAAATCTGAGGTCACCAAGCTGGTTGATCTCGATGGCAAGACGCTGTTGCCGGGTTTGATCGACAGTCATCAACATACGCTCTCTGCGGCGGTTTCTGAGTTCCGCTATCCGATTCCGGTCATGAAAACGGTGGCCGACGTGCTGGCCTTTGTGAAAGAGCGCGCGGCACAAACCCCGGAAGGCGGATGGGTGTGGGTGCGTACCACTTATCCAACCCGGTTGCGTGACCACCGCTTGCCCACCGGCGACGAACTGACGGCGGCGGCACCGGAGCACAAGGTGGTCTTTGCGCCGTTCACCATCTCGCCCTTTGCGGTGCTGAGCAAATCTGCACTGGCGGCCGCGGGCATCGATAAGGCGTTTGCTGCCGAGCATCCGGACGACATTATTGTCGATGAAGAGGGAGAGCCAACCGGTAAAATCCGGCATCACACCCGCTATATCGAGGATATTGGTACGCCCGACCACACCCAAACGCTGGACGAGCGCACGGCGATGTACCGCAAAATGAGCGGCATCTATAACAGTATGGGCTTAACCACCGTTGCCGATCGCAATACCTTCCCCGATGTATTGGCCTTCTATCAGTCGGTGGCGGATCGCGGCCTGGCAACCACTCGCATTGGTCTGTTTCATGCCTTGAGTACGGGCAAGGATGTGAAGGACGAGGACATTAAGGCCGAAATCCATCGCATTGCGGCGCTTCCCGTCGTGAACAGCCATGACCCGATGGTCCAGGTTGTCGGCATCAAGACCTTTTTCGACGGCGGTATTCTCAGCGGCAGTGCCTTGTTCAACGAGCCCTGGGGGAAAAGCCATGTGCACGGTATTACCGATCCGCATTACCACGGCAAATCCTTCATATCCCCGGAACGGCTGCGCATGATGATGGCGGAAACCATATCAGCCGGTATGCAGTTTACCTCGCATGCGGTGGGCGACGGTGCGGTGCTGGAAGTGGTGAAGGCCTACAATGATGTCAACAAAACCGTGCCGGTGAAGGGCAGTCGCTCGTCGGTGACCCACGGCAACTTCACCACGCCCTGGGCCATCGACAAAATGGCTGAGCTGGGCATCGTGGCGGATATTCAGCCAGCGTGGTTCTATCTCGACTCCTTCGCCCTGCTCAAGCAGTTCGGTGATGAGCGCCTGCGTTACTTCCAGCCCCTCAAGACCTACTTTGACAAGGGGATCGTCGTTGCCGGTGGTTCTGACCACTGGTCGCTGGAAGATCCGAATAACGCGGTTAACCCCTTTAACCCGTTTCTGGCGATGTGGATCAGTCACAGCCGCAAGGCACGCTGGGTAGAGAAGCCAGTGCATCCTGAACAAGCCATCACCCGGCAGCAGGCCTTGCGCATGTATACGATTAATGCCGCATTTGCACTGAACTGGGACGACATCGTGGGCAGTCTTGAGGCGGGAAAATACGCCGATATGGTGATTATCGATCGCGATATTCTCAGCTGCGACATCGACGACATCAAAGATACCAAGGTGTTGGAAACCTATCTGGCGGGTAAGCGCGTTTACGCGCGTTGAATTTCTGTTTGCGATGACAAGCCGGGCACATTGCCCGGCTTTTTTATGCCTATGCTGACGCGGTATTGGCTGCTTGTTCTGATGCTTGCCAAGCTCTGGGACGCGAGAGCACTGTGGTTCAATAGTACCGGGATTCAAGAGTACGGAGGTTCAAGATTGCCGAGATTAAAGAGTACGAAGGTTCAAGAGCACCGAGTCTAATGACAAACGGTGCAGACTTGCGTTTGCGCCAGTCGTTCGCGGTGGGTGAGGGCGGCACGTTTGGGAAAGGCGTCGCTGTGACAGCTATCGCAGCTCAATTCGCGACTGAGCACCACATCGTGCACCGATTCAAAGTGCCAGTATCCATTTTGGGGGCTTTTCAGACGGGCTTTCATCGTGGCGGCGTCGTAAGGGCTGTTCGCGGGGCGCTGAACCGTGATCTGTGGAGGTATCGCGCCAGTGCGAGTATCACCGAGTGCCTTGAGAATGCTCGCTGCGGCGAGTCGGCCGGTCATGACCGACGGCCCCAGATACAAGCCATTGATCCGGTATTTGCTGCCATTCATTCCCATGGAACCGGTCAGCTCACCCGCCGCGTACAGACCCGGAATATGCTGACCCTGTGTAGACAGCACGTGAGCGCCCTTGTCGATGACCACTCCGCCCATCGACTCGGCATTGCTGGGGTGAATGCGGATGGCGTAAAAGGGCGGCTCAGTAATGGGTTTAAGCGGCACCGCCGGCATGGTCACATTACCGGAGAAGCTGGCCGGGAAACGGCCGAAATCGCGGTCATTTCCCTCTGCCAACAGCGTATTGAAACGGGCAATACTGGCACTGAGTGTTGTCGCGGGCATGCCGGTTTTTTCGGCCAGTTCGCTCAGGCTTGCGGCTTTGGCGACGAGCTTGGGGTTGTTGATGAGTTCGCGCTCGTAGCGGGAGCGGTCATACCGGTATTTGATGGTGCGGGGTTTGAGCGTGCTTCTCACGCGATCATCGAATACCAGCCAGAAGCTGGCCTCCGGCAGGGTGGTCATGACGTCGAGAATGGCTTTGTTCGACGATAGCGGGTTAATAAAACGCTGGCCTTCATCGTTGAGCCAGAGACCCCGCGGACCACTCAGGGTGATGCCATGACCGCTGTCAGGGGCGGCGGGGTCCGGTATCCCAACCGGGTAAAACCAATGACGGTTCAGGTGCTGCTGGGCGGCGCCCAGGCTGGTCGCCATATCGTGGCCCAGCCCCTGTGCGAAATGACTGCCGCCCGCCAGCAGCGCGGCGTCGTCCGGAAAGTGGGCAGGCCAGTGATCGCGAATTCGCGCAAGACTGCCCGCCATGCCCCCGGTTGCCAGTACGATATGCGCTGCGTGATAGTCGCCTGCGGCACCGCTGCGCAGATTGCGGGTTTTCACGCCAATGGCTCGACCGCCTTCACTGAGGATATCGGTGACCTGTGTATTGAAGTAAAAATGGAGGTTCGGGAAAGACAGGGCTTTGCGGTAAATCGGTAAGACGATATCCCGGGCCTCGCCGTCGGGGTAGTGGAAGCGGGGGAGTGAGCGGTTGGTATCGTCGGCGACAAGATTATCGAAGACCACCCCCAGCTCTGTCAGCCAGTCGTAGACCATCGCGCTGGAATGATCCGCGTAAAAGCGCAACCACTTGGGGTTACCGTCTTCTGAATATGCCAGCCAGTCTTTGAGTGCCTGCTCCGTGCTGTCCTGAATCCCCGCGGCGCGTTGTTTTTCGGTGTTCACCATGGCGATGCCGCTGGCAAGAATGGCGTGGCCGCTGCCCTGGGAATTCATATCGAAGACGGCGACTTGGACGCCTTGCGCCGCCAGGTCAACGGCCGCTGACAGACCCGCGATGCCCGCGCCGACGATGATGACATCGACGGCGTCTTGGTGGCCGTCATCGACAGGCATGGCGGTGGCCGCATTGAGAAGGAGGGTGGCGATGAGCGTGGCGAGCAAGCGTCTAGTCATAATATCTCGTCATAACAACAGGAAAGTTCGCATTTTAAACAGTTGTTCGATAATACGCCTGCATGAATGCAGGCGCAATGACGACGCTGGGTGGACAGAGACCCGAGGGTAGAGATCCGTGGATAGAGCCCCGCCGGGAGAGCCCTGCGGGGAGGCGGCCAGCTAGCGGAGGCTTACTGAAGCAGTGACGTGGCAGCGGTAAAAGGCAGGTCGTGTGCCTGAGATACCGCCTCGCAAGTGAGCTTGCCTTTGCAGATATTCAGGCCCGCCAGCAGATGTGGGTCGTCTTTTAATGCCTGTTGCCAGCCCTTGTCAGCCAGTGCAATCACATGGGGCAGGGTCGCGTTGTTGAGCGCCAGCGTAGAGGTTCTGGCCACCGCGCCGGGCATATTGGCTACGCAGTAGTGCACCACATCATCAACCCGGTACGTGGGCTTATCGTGCGTCGTGGGCACGGACGTCTCAAAGCAGCCGCCCTGGTCAATGGCAACATCCACCAGTACCGAACCGCGTTTCATATCCTTGACCATCTCAGCGGTGATCAAGCGCGGCGCATTGGCGCCGGGAACCAGCACTGCACCAATAATTAAATCTGCTGACAGAACGGCATCCTCAAGCGCATCGGCGGTGGAATAGAGGGTCTTCACCCGACCATTGAACTGTTCGTCGAGTTGTTTCAGGCGTCCCAGCGAGGTATCCAGAATGGTGACATCGGCACCCAGGCCAGCCGCCATGCGGGCGGCATTGCTGCCGACAACGCCGCCGCCAATAACGCAGACTTTCGCGGGTGCCACACCGGGCACCCCGCCCAATAGCAGGCCGCGACCGCCGTGGGCCATTTCCATGGCGCTGGCCCCCGCCTGAATGGCCAGCCGTCCTGCGACTTCTGACATCGGAGCCAGCAGGGGGAGTCCGCCGCGACTGTCAGTAACGGTTTCGTAGGCGATGGCGATGGCGCCGGAGTTGAGCAGTGCCTGAGTTTGCGGCAAGTCCGGGGCCAGATGGAGATAGGTAAAGAGGATTTGCCCCGGACGCAGCATGGCAAATTCCGATGGCTGGGGCTCTTTGACTTTGACGATCATCTCGGCCTGTGCAAAGACCGCAGCGGCGTCGTCTACGATGCTGGCTCCGGCGCTGACATAGGCCGTGTCGTCAAAACCGATTTCCAACGCCGCGTTCTTCTGAACCAGCACACGGTGGCCGTGCTTGCAAAGTTCTCTGACAGATGCGGGCGTCAGGCCGACGCGGTATTCGTGGTTTTTAATTTCTTTGGGAAGGCCGATGATCATAGTGATTTCCTGCTGCGCTAAATAATGTGAACAAATGTTCGGAATTCACTGTAAACTGGGTCGTGGGGCAGTCGCTTGCAAAATCCCTCGCTTGTCAGGGCAATTTTGCAATCATTCCGCCATGACTTACTTATAGCTGCAAGAATCTGCGAATGCGAAATCTGGATAGAATAGATCGGGCTATTTTGGCGGTGCTGCAAGTGCAGGGCCGCATTGCCAATGTTGAGCTGGCGGAGCGCGTCGGGCTTTCGGAGTCGGCTTGCCTGCGGCGTGTGAAGCAGCTCGATGAGCTGGGCGTCATCAGCCACTACGCGGCGCATGTAAACGCCGAGTCTGTCGGGCTCGCTGGCACGGTATTTGTGAATGTGTCGCTGGCCGATCAGCGAGAAGAAAGTCTTCGCGGCTTCGAGGCGGCGATTCAGTCGGTTCCCGAGGTCATGGAGTGCTATTTAATGAGCGGCGAAGTGGATTATATGCTGAGAGTGGTTGTGGCCGGGACCTCCGACTTCGAGCGTATTCACAATCAGCTCACCCGCCTGCCGGGTGTGGCGCGCGTGCAGTCGAGCTTTGCCCTGCGTCCGATTCTCAAGCGGACGTCACTGCCGCTGCGTTGAATACCATCGGCTCGACCTTTTTATGAACAAGCCGTAATGCGCATATTGGCGAGCTTTAGCCATAATGGCTGGCTTTGTCGGTACAATCCGGGCACGACGTCAGACTTTGGGAGGGGATATGGCGCAACTGAGTTTCACGCTCAATGGTGAGCCGCAGCAGTTGGAAGTGGATGGACAAATGCCGCTGTTATGGCTGCTTCGGGATACCCTGGCAATGACCGGCACCAAGTTCGGTTGCGGCATGGGCCTGTGCGGCGCTTGCACGGTGCATCTCAATGGTACGCCGATCCGCAGTTGCAGCGTTCCCGCTATGGCGGCACAAGGTCAATCCATTACGACCATTGAAGGCTTGAGTGGCAACGAAGGTCAGTTACACCCGGTTCAAGAGGCCTGGATTGCGCTGAGTGTACCTCAGTGCGGGTACTGCCAGTCAGGGCAGATAATGTCTGCGGTGGCCTTGTTGGAGAGTAACCCGCAACCCAGCGATGCGGAGATCGATGCGGCCATGGCCGGCAATATTTGCCGCTGCGGCACCTATCCCAAAATTCGTGCGGCGATTCATCAGGCGGCCGGTGCGGTGCAGCAATTTGATCCCGCTCAGGCTAACGGGGAGGCCGTGTGATGTCAGTCAGTCGCAGAAACTTTATCAAAGGCAGCGCGCTGCTTGGCGGCTCATTGGTTGTGGGAGTCTCACTCACTGGCTGTGGTCCGACGCCGCTGCCTCATGCCGCCGCAGGTGACCTGCAACCCAATGCTTTTATTCAGCTGACGCCCCAGGGCGATTTCATTATGCAGCTGCACAAAGTGGAAATGGGGCAGGGCACGCATACCGGGCTGGCAACGCTGGTGGCGGAAGAACTGAATATGCCGCCGGAAATGCTGCGCATTGAGCATGCGCAATTCCACCCGGATTTTATCGATCCGGATTTTTACGTCATGTTGACCGGAGGCAGCTCCTCGGTCCGCACCAGCTTTACGCCATTGCGTGAAGCGGCGGCGATGCTGTCGCAGTTGCTGCGACAGGCGGCTGCAGAACAGCAGGGCATAGGCATCGAGCAGGTACAGTTGCGCGATGGCAGTCTTTATGTCGGCGACAAGCAAATTGCGCCCGGCAGTCTGGTTGAGATGGCTCGCCAGCTCCCGCAGCCGGAAACGCTTGAACTCAAACCGGCGACAGAATTCCGTTTTATTGGCAAGCAGAACACACGCCTGGATGCCCACAGCAAGTCCACTGGCACAGCGACTTTCGGCATCGATGCGCAATATCCCGGCGCACTCAGTGCCGTATTGCTGCGTTGCCCGCATTTCGGTGGCAGCCTGAAGGGGTTTGATGCCAGCGCTGCCGAGGGCAGTCCCGGCCTTGTTCAGGTTTTGGAGGTTGATGGCGCTGTTGCGGTGCTGGCTGATAACTATTGGCATGCCCGCCAGGCTGCCAACAAGATTCAGCTGGACTGGGACAAAGGCCCGCTGGCGGGTGTCAGCAGTGACGCGTTGCGCGCGCAACGCCATGAGCTGGCAAAAACCGAAGAGGGCAAGGTGGTTGAGGAGCTGGGCGAGGCCTCTGCCGCGACCGGGGAGCGTTTCGAGGTGATGTACGATGTGCCGTATCTGGCGCATGCCACGATGGAGCCCATGAATGCCTTGGCGGTGCCCACTGAGAACGGTCTGGAAATCTGGTCGGGGATGCAGGGAGTGCAGCTCGCGGTGGATGCCGTTGCGCGCGCGACCGGGCTGGAAAAATCGCAAATTCAGGTGCACAACCATTTTCTGGGCGGCGGCTTTGGTCGGCGGATTCAGAACGACTATGTGGTGGAGGCCGCACGAATTGCCCAGCTCAGTGGCAAGCCCGTGCGTCTGATCTGGAGCCGTGAAGACGATACGCGGCATGACTATTACCGCCCGAATTCCTCGGCGCTGATGGCGGCAACGGTTGATGGTGATACCGTCAGCAGCCTGCAGATAAAGGCCGTTGCACCGAGCATTTTCGGGCAGTTTCTGCCACTGATGACCCGCAGTCTGTTGCCCGCGTGGCTTCCCGGTGGCGTGCACGAAACCATCGGCGATATGGCGGCAGGCTCTGACCCGGCGGCTACCGAGGGCCTGATTCACTCGCCCTATCAATTTCCCTATAAGCGCAGCAATTATGTGATGCAGGAGCTTACGGCGCCGTTGGGCTACTGGCGATCGGTAGGGCACTCTCAAAATGCCTTCTTCATCGAAGGCTTTATCGACGAACTGGCGCACCGCACAGGCCGCAATCCCCTGGATTTCCGTCTGGCAAACATGGATAAGGCGTCCCGCCACTACCGTGTTCTCAGTGAAGTCGCTAAGCGCGCTGACTGGGGCAATCCGCCCGCGGGTCAATTCCAGGGATTGGCGGTGCATGAGTCCTTTGGCTCGGTGGTTGCCGAGGTCGTCACGGTCTCGGTGGACGGAGGCCAACTCAAGGTCCACAAGGTTGTCTGTGCGGTGGACTGCGGCATGGTGGTGAATCCCGAGATCGTCGTGGCGCAAATGGAAAGTGGCATTATTTTCGGACTGACCGCGGCGCTTAAAGGCGAAATTACCCTGCAGGATGGCGCTGTTCAGCAAAGCAACTTCCACGATTACGGTATGCTTCGGATGCCCGAAACGCCCGAGATCGAGGTCCACTTGCTGGCCAGTACCAATCCGCCCAGCGGCGTTGGTGAGCCGGGTACACCGCCCATCGCACCGGCACTGGCCAACGCGATTTTTGCGGCTACCGGTCAGCGTCTGCGCCAGCTCCCGCTGCGCTTGAGCTGAGAAAAGCTGCTATGCTCCATCGCTGTTATGCACAGTGGTGGAGCATAGTCAGCTACTGTGTCTGTTGATCTTCCAATAATAATGCGGCAGCGGTGGGCCGTAGCCTATGACTCAAGCATCCACACAAGACCCGATTCGTTACCCCTTTGCCAACGCGCCTGAAAAAGGCGAGTGGATTGCCGTTGCACCCGGTGTGTACTGGTTGCAGATGGCGCTGCCCATGGCCTTGGATCACATCAATCTCTATGTGCTCGAAGACGAGAACGGCTGGTATATCGTCGATACGGGCATGAAATGGGGGGATACTCAGGAACGCTGGCGACTGTTGTTTGATAATCAGATGGCTGGCAAACCCTTGCTCGGGGTCATTTGTACCCATATGCATCCCGATCACATCGGGCAGGCGGGCTGGCTGTGCCGGGAGTTCCGGGTGCCGCTGTATATGAGCTTTGGGGAGTATGTGAGCTCGAGAATGTTCAGCAGCATGGGCGAAGGTGATCTCGAGTGGACCACGGCCCAGTATTTTCAGCGCTCGGGCATCCCGTCTGAAGCCATTGAAAAAATGCGCGCCAAATTCAAAGGTTTTGGCAATATCGTTGAGCCCATGCCCAAAGCCTATCAGCGTCTGAAAGACGGGCAAGTGCTCAATATTGGCGGGCGGCGCTGGCAGGTGATGACCGGCAGCGGGCATTCGCCTGAACATGTCAGCCTGTTCTGCGCCGATGACAAGCTGCTGCTGTCCGGCGACCAGATTATTCCCCGTATCACCTCTAACGTCAGTGTGATGCCCGCTGAGCCGGACGCCAACCCGCTGGCGGACTGGTTCGCTGCGCTGAGCCGTTTCCGCGAGGCGCTGCCCGCCGATACCCTGGTAATGCCTGCTCACAATGCACCGTTCTACGGTGTGCACTACCGGCTGGAGTATCTGGTCGATCACCACAAAGGGCATTTGGCCGCGGTGGAAAAGGCCTGTGAAACCCCGAAAACGGCCGTGGAGCTGTTCAGTGTGCTGTTTGCCCGGGAGATTGAAATGAACCAGTTAACGCTGGCACTGGGTGAATCGGTAGCCCACTTGCACTACCTGTATTACCAGGGGCGCTTGAAGCGCGAGCTGGACGAGCAGGGCGCCTATCGCTACAGCAGTCTCGATCCCGATGGCAGCCCCTATGCACGTTGTCCCCATGAGCCCGATGATGGCCCGCTGGAGGTTTGACGATGTCGGACTGTGTTTTTTGTCGGATCATCGCGGGCGAGCTGCCCTGCCATGAAATTTATCGAGACGAGTCGCTGATTTGCTTTCTCGACATTGCCCCGGCATCACCGGGCCATACCTTGATTGTCCCACTGGCCCACCACGACGACCTGTTCTGTATGAGCGAGCAGGCGTTGGCTGCCGTTGCTGAATTCTCCCGCCGCTTTGCACCGCTGCTGAAACAGCACTGCGATGCTGACGGCATGGGGGTGTATCAGTTTAACGGCGCCGAAGCGGGCCAGACCGTTTTTCACTATCACATGCATCTGGTGCCTGCCTACGCGGGGCGGCCCGCCAAGGCTCACGGCCGGGAACCGGGTAAGCCTGAGGAACTGGCGGAACTTGCCGGTGAATTGCGCGAAGCCCTGAAAAACGCCCTGTGATTTGACCGATTTTGTCCATGCGCTGGCGTCTAATGCTATTGAGGCATCACTGGCTTGCCCCGAGAATGTGCCCACACAACGAAAACAAGGAGCCATGCCATGCCAATGCCCAGTGACATCAAGGTCGTTGATCTGATGCTGAGTGTGCCCGGCGAAGATAACAGCCAGTGGTACGAGTTCATGAAGCCGCTGCTGATGGACGAAGAGAGCCGCACCATGTTCAAAATGCCGGCTCAGTACATGTTCAAAGACATTCCCGATACCGGCAAAAAAGAAGATTACGTTGCTTACACCGTCGAGCAGATGGATAAGCACAATATTCAAATCGCCATGCTGGGCATCGACGATCACAACGAAGTGGCGAAAGAAGCTCTGCGCCGCCACCCGGATCGTTTCATTTGCAGCTACGAAGCCAATCCCAACAATGGCATGGAAGAAGTGCGCAAGATCGTGCGCCTGCACGAGGAATACGGCATCAAGGCGGTGACCGGCTTCGCATCGGGCCTGTGCCCCCAGGTGCCCTACAACGACAAACGCTGGTACCCGATCTACGCCAAGCTGGTGGAGCTGGATATTCCTTTCTGTCCCTGTGTCGGCGTTCCCGGTCCGCGTCTGCCGATGGCACCACAGAAAGTCGAGCTGCTGGATGAAATCTGCTGGTTCTTCCCCGAGCTGAAAGTGGTCATGCGCCACGGCGCCGAGCCCTGGGAAAAGCTGGCCTGGAAGCTGATGCTCAAGTACCCCAACCTGTATTACATGACCAGCGCCTTTGCGCCCAAGCACTACCCGCAGGAAATCGTCAATTTCGCCAACAGCCGCGGTGCGGACAAGGTGATGTACGCTGGCTATTTCCCCATGGGCCTGTCGCTGGACCGCATCTTTAAAGACATGCCCAACGTGCCCTTTAAAGACGAGGTGTGGCCGAAGTTCCTCAGCGAAAATGCGCGCCGCGTGTTCAAGCTGGACTGATCTCACCCCGATGGGTCATGCAGTACAAAACGGCAGTCACTAGACTGCCGTTTTTGTTTCTGCGCTTGCTGTTTTGCCCAGGCGGCACATAACAACAATAAACGAGGAAAACCACCATGACGCTCAGCCTTCAGGAAATGTCCGACCGTTTTGAAATTCAGGACATGCTTTATCACTACGCCGATATTATTGATCGTCAGGCGGCCGATGAGCTTCGCGATGTATTCACCGATGATGCGGCGGTGGACTACAGTGCCTTTGGCGGTGTGGTCGGAGATCTCGAGACCACGATTGCCTTTCTCAAAGAAGCGCTGCCGGCCTTCAGCAACACCCAGCATCTGAATGCCAATGTTCAGATTCGCGTGGATGGCGACCGCGCCACCGGGCGGGTGATGTGCTTCAACCCGATGGAAATGCCCATTGGCGATGAAAAACAGGTGTTCATGCTCGGCCTGTGGTACGTCGACGAGTACCGCCGCACGGAGCAGGGCTGGCGGATTGCCAGCCGCTGCGAGGAAAAAAGCTGGGTGTTCAACGTTCCAGACTTTATGGCGCTGTAAGCCCGTCAGCCCGGCAGTTCTGTCGGGCCAATCTCGGCGGCTGAACTGGGCTTGTCAGCTTTAGCCAGTTTGCTTTTTGCCTCTGCCGGCACAAAGCTCACCACGACATCGCCTCGTTGCAGATGCCGGGTGCCTTTGCTCATCCACTCCAGCTTGCCGTTTTCGGGAATCAGCGCCAGCTGCACGGCGTTGTCTGGCAAGCTCTCCAGAAAAGCGGCTTCGGAAAAGCTGTCGGTGATGCTGGTTTTGCGAAAGCCCCAGCCGCGAATCAGTCGTGTCCACATTTCGGCGTAGGAAACCGGCTGCGAGAACGCGGTGATACCGCGTCGGGTCTCCGGAACCTGGTGTTTCTCGCGATCGCTGCCGGCGTCATGGGGCTGGAATACCCGGTGGCGGCCAATATGCGGGGCGTAGTGATTACAGACCATGGAGTTGTAGTGGTTGTTGCCTGTGGCGGCTAACACGGTGTAGATGTTATCCAGGGCCATGGCTTCCTCAGCCATGTCGGAGAGCACTTCGCCAAACCAGGTTTCAATCCCTTGTTGACGTGCGGTTTGCAGGCGCGCCCACTCGCTGTCGGCGATAATCACGTCCTGTTTGAGGTTCTTCAGCACCAGCGCCAGTTCAATGGCCCAGGGCGACGCCCCGACAATTAATACACGTCCCTTGCCGGGGGAGCCCAGTTTCAGCATCCGGGTCAATGGGCCGAGAGAAAAGCCGTGGGCTAGTACCGTCACGAAAATCAGCATGAAGACCGCGGGCACCAGATATTTGGCATCCTCAAAACCCGCCTCGATCAGCGCCGGGGCGAAGGCCCCTGCAGAGGCGGCCGCCACCACGCCGCGCGGGGCAATCCAGCCAATTAACAGGCGATCGCGCCAGTCGCAGCCAGCGCCAATAGTGGCCAGATACACCGCCGCCGGGCGCACAATAAACAAAAATGCGGCAACCATCAGGATCAGCGGCATATGAATGGCGCGCAAGGTGTCGAGGGTGAGTGAGGCGGTCAGCACCACAAACAGAAAGGACACCAGGATCAGCGTCAGGTATTCCTTGAAACGGCGCATCTCCTCAAGGCTGCGAAGGCGCATATTGCCCATCACAATGCCCATCAGGGTGGTCGCGAGCAGGCCGGATTCGTGCTGCACGAGGTCAGCCAGCGCATACACCGTCAACACTGACGCGATAATTGAGGGGGCCTTAAGGTATTCGGGAATCCAGCCTTGCCGGAAACACTGCGCCAATGCCCAGGCCATACCGCCGCCCAATGCAAATGACACCGAGACGGCCAGCGCCAGACTCGTCAGTACATGGCCCATGGCCGGACCTTCACCGGAGTAGAGCAGATACTGGTAAACCAGCACTGCCAGTAATACGCCGATGGGGTCGTTGATAATGCCTTCCCATTTCAGGTACGACGCCGTGCGGCGATTCAGCTTGGCATGTTTCAGCAAGGGCATGATGACCGTGGGACCAGTAACAACCAGGATCGCGCCGAGCAGGGCGGAAACCCCCCAGCTGATTTGCCCGACGAAATGGGCAACGGCAGTGCCGATACCCCAGGCCAGAATCACGCCGACAGAGGTCAGTCGGCGTGTGACTTTGGCGGTTTCCCGCAATTCATGGAACTGGAGGTTGAGTCCGCCCTCAAACAGGATGATTGCCACAAACAGGGACGTGACGGCTTGTAATCCTGCCCCGAAATCCTGTTGTGGAGAAATCCATCCGGTCAGTGGTCCGACCAGTAGACCGGCAGCGGCGAGCAACACAATGGCTGGCAGCCGAAACCGCCAAGCCAGCCACTGGCAGCCGATACCTAAAACAAGAATACTGACCAACGCATGGGTCATAAAACGGAACACTCCAAAACAAAAAGCGCCACCTTGTCACGACTGACAAGGGCAAGTAAAGCTGGGACGGTATTCATACTTTCGCCCCGGCAAAGCTCGTATGATGGCGCCATCGACACAGAGAGAAAAGCATGAACATGCCATTGCCGCGTTTGGCAGCGGGACTGATCGTTAGCTTAAGTTTACTCAGCGCCTGCAGTATGAGCCCCAGCGAGCCACAGACCCTGTACGCAGAATCCGGACAGCCGGTGCAGTTCACAGGAAGCATGCACAGCGGTTTACCTGCAGAAGGTCAGCTCAGTTTTGCTAACGGCAGCCAGTTCGAGGGCCGTTTTGATCGCGAGGGCTTCCCCGCGAAAGGGCGACTGACGCAACACTATGTCGACGCGGAGGGCGAGACGCTGACGCTTATCCTCGAGGGGCGTTTCAAGCACCGTGGCAGCAGTCAGCGTCTGGAATTCAAGGGTGATTTTCAAATCAGTGACAGCGAAGGGCGGCTGTTGGCCGAAGGACGGGAGAGTGTTTGGGGCAGCGATTATCGCTCACCGCTGTTCCGGCTACCGCCGGCCTTGTTCGCCCTGGATGGGCAGCGCCACTACCGCCAGTATCGCCGCGATATCAGTCCGGCCAGTGATCCTCGCCGCTTTCTGACCGTGCACCGTCCCATGTCCGGGCCGTTTATTGTGAATGCCCGCTACGAAGAGGGCTTGCCTCGGGGTGTCGCTAAAGTCTCCGCCGAATTGAGCGACGGTGCTCGCTATGTGGTTGAGCGCCAGTACTTCAATTATCAGCTGCCTAATCAGCGAAACCACTACTACTATTTTGAGCCGGGCAGTTATGAGCGCGTCAGCGTCATTGGTGAGTGCGAAGCGCCAAACATCACGGTGCCTCGCGAGTTGATCAGCGTCTACGCCTACGACTGTGACGACGGTAACTTCTACGCCTTGAGTGAGTCCATGCCAGCATCGGTGCTGAGCATTGCCGCTGAGCAGTTGGACAACAGCGGGCGTTTTCATCAGATCCGTATTCTGCATCATGGCAACACCAGTGAATTCGAGGTTGATGCCGAGGCGCTGCTGAGAGGCGAACTACTCGCCGACGGGCTTTATACCGAGTGGCACTACGGTCAGTTACACGCCGCCTACATGGCCAGCCACGGCCAGCCAGTGGGGGTCGGTATGGGGCTGGCGCATCACACCGAATCCGTGTTTGTCAGCCATCGATTGGAAAACAGCCAGACAGAGTTCCCATCGACCAGTCTCATCGAAACCCTTAAAGTCAGTGCCACAGAGCGACAGCAAGCCATGCGTCAGGACTTTGCGCGCTTGATGGTGGGCAGCCGTCTGAGTGAACGCCGTGCCGAGCAGTTAAAGGCTGCGCTGGAGGCGCACATCGCAGCACCGGCGCCATCGATGATGGCCGACTATCTCGGCCTGATCAGCTTGTACCAGCAATGGCAGACCGAGGCAGCGACCATGGTCGATAACTGGCCCTGGCAAAGCCGTCGAAATGCCACGGATATCGCGCGGCTGCGCGACGCGCTGCTCGGCAAATTAGCGATGTACCGCGAACGTCAGGAGTCGTTGCTCAACGACGCGGCGCGACTGCACTGCCTGGCGTCCGGGCAGCGTTTTGATGCCCTGCGCTGGGAGTGTCGACTCGAGCCCGAAGCGGCGATTTTCGAGCTGTGTCAGCACACCTATGGCATCAATCGCTGCGAAGCCATGCAGACGGCCTTGCAGGCGAATGCGGCCGGGCAGCAACCCTGAATTCTCTCTGGCCTTGCCGACAAAACCCTCTACAATGAGCGGCTTTTTCGCCAAGGCCTGTCACTGGATACCGAATTATTATGTGGTTTAAAAACCTGCTTGTTTACCGTTTTACCCGTCCTTTCACCACAGAACTTGATGCACTGGAAGAGCAACTCACCGCCGCCGCCTTCACGCCATGCAGCGGCACACAGCCCAGCAGCATCGGCTGGAGCAAGCCCCTTGGCGATGCCGGCGAGCTGTATCACCACGCCACCGATGGCTGCATCATGCTCTGTTTGAAACAGCAGGAAAAAGTGCTGCCCTCTGCGGTGATCAACGAATTTCTGGACGACAAGGTTCGCGAAATCGAAGCCAATGACGGCCGCAAGCCCGGCCGCAAAGAGCGCAGTGAGCTGAAGGAAGAAATCACCTTTGAACTGCTGCCCAAAGCCTTTGCGCGTTCGCGTCGTCTGTACGCCTATATCGACACCCGCAGCGGCCTGCTGATGGTCGACAGCGCCTCACACAACCGTGCCGAGGCACTGTTGAACCTGTTGCGCGAAACGCTTGGCAGCCTGCCGGTCATTCCGCTCAAGGCCAAAAACATCGCTCAACACATTCTTACCGAATGGGTGCGCAGTGGCAGCCCGGCGGGCTTTGCGGTTGGTGGCGAGTGTGAGTTGCGCGATCGCGCTGATGAGAGTGCCGTGATTCGTGCCAAGAATCAGGACCTGTCGTCGGCACAAATCCAAAGCCACCTCGACTCTGGCATGTTTGTCAGCAAACTCGCTGTGAGCTGGCAGGAGAGCATTGATTTTGTTGTCGACGATCAGCTCAGCTTCAAGCGCCTGAGCTTTACCGATTTGGTTCAAGAGAAAGCCGACGACGTGCACACCGATACCATGGCGGAACAGTTCGATGCTGACTTCAGCATTATGGCCGGGGAGTTTGCCAAGTTTGTTCCGGCGGTACTGGAAGCATTTGGCGGCGAAGAGCAGGGCGAGGCAGAGGCGCAGCCCGCAGGCTGAGAGAACCGGCGGCGCCACAGTGGGCGCCGCCAACTCGCTTTTATTTGCGAGTGATTTTGTCCAGATAACCCATCGCAAATGCCGACACAACAAAGGTGATGTGCAGCAGCAGGTACCACATGATCTTGTCGTTATTGATCTGCTGGGCATTCATGAACACCTTCAAGAGGTGAATCGACGAAATCGCCACAATCGACGCCGCCACCTTATTCTTCAGCGACCCCGCGTCCAGCTTGCCCAACCAGCCCAGCTTGTCGGCGTCATCATCCACATCCAGCCGCGATACGAAATTCTCGTAGCCCGAGAACATCACCATCACAATCAGTCCGCCGACCAGCGCAATATCAATCAGCGACAGCGTCACCAGTACCAGATCGCTTTCCTTCATCTCCAGGATGTGCGGGAAAACGTGCAGAATCTCCTGGAAAAACTTAATACCCAGCGCCAGCAGCACCAGGCTCAGCCCCAGATAAATCGGCGCCATAATCCAGCGCGAGGAATACATCAACTTCTCAAACAGCTTTTCCATGAGGCTCTCGGTTGCATATAAGGGATGGGGAAATCGGCGCAAATAATAGCGGTGGCGGGGGGAAGACTCAACGCTCGGTGCTGGTACAATCCTCTGTTGCCCACCCGGTAACGCACTTAACAGTAGGATGAAAACGCAGCATGGCCAGGACGACAACTGCCAAAACGAACCCGCCGAAAAAGAAAGCCCCCGCCAAACAAAAGAGCTTTGAGCAAACCCTGTGGGACACCGCCGACAAACTGCGCGGCACGGTGGAGTCCTCTGAGTACAAGCATGTGGTGCTCAGCCTGATCTTCCTCAAGTTTGTGAGTGACACCTTCGAACAGCGCAAGCAGCAGCTTATCGACGAAGGGCAAGGCGACTACGTGGACATGGTGGAGTTCTACACCATGAAAAACGTGTTCTACCTGCCAGAAGCGGCTCGCTGGTCATCTATCCAGAAACAGGCCAAGCAAGACGACATCGCGGTGAAGATCGATACCGCACTGCACACCCTGGAGAAGAACAACCCCGCGCTGAAAGGCGCCTTGCCCGACAACTACTTCTCCCGTTTGGGCATTGATGTGAGCAAGTTGTCGGCGCTGATCGACTCCATTAACAATATCGACACCCTGGTGCGCAGCGATATGGCCAGCCCGGAGCAGCAGGCCGCCAGCGAGCTGGATATTGTCGGGCGGGTGTATGAGTACTTCCTGGGTAAGTTTGCCGCCACTGAAGGCAAGGGCGGGGGCGAGTTCTATACCCCCAAGTGCGTGGTTAACCTGCTGGCGGAAATGATCGAACCTTACCACGGCAAAATCTACGACCCCTGTTGTGGCTCGGGCGGCATGTTCGTGCAGTCGGTTAAGTTTATCGACAACCACCAGGGCAACAAGAAAGACATCTCCATCTATGGCCAGGAGCAAACCAGCACCACCTACAAGCTGGCCAAGATGAACCTGGCTATTCGGGGTATCTCCGCCAATCTGGGCGAGGTGCCGGCCGATACCTTCTTTAAAGATCAGCATCCAGACCTAAAGGCCGACTTCATTATGGCCAACCCGCCTTTTAACCTGGATCAGTGGCGCGGCGCCGATGAACTCACCGACGACCCGCGCTGGTCAGGTTATGACGTACCGCCGGTGGGAAACGCCAACTATGCCTGGATCTTGCACATGGTCTCCAAGCTGTCTGATCGCGGTGTGGCGGGCTTTGTGCTGGCTAACGGTTCCATGAGCACCAACACCAAAGGCGAGGGCGCCATTCGCCAAAAGTTGATCGAGAACGACTTGGTGGACTGCATGATCGCGCTGCCGGGCCAGTTGTTCTACACCACCCAGATTCCCGTTTGCCTGTGGTTTATCACCAAAAACAAAAAGGCCGAGGCCATACCCGGCCACCCTGAGAGTAACCACCGCGACCGCCAGGGAGAAACCCTGTTTATCGACGCCCGAAATATGGGCAGCATGATCGACCGCACCCACAAAGAACTCACCGGTGATGACATTGCTGAGATTGCCCGTACCTACCATGCCTGGCGCGGTGAAGCGAAGGATGGTGAGTACGAGGACAAGCCCGGCTACTGCAAAGCCGCCACGCTGGACGACATTAAAGCCAATGACTATGTACTAACGCCAGGGCGTTATGTGGGCGCCGCTGAGATTGAGGATGACGGCATTCCCTTTGAGGAGAAAATGGCGGAGCTGACCCAGAAGCTGTACAAGCAGATGGAAGAGGCCGAGAAGCTGGATGCAGTGATTCGGGAGAATTTGGCGGGGATGGGTTATGTCCGCTGATTGGGAGTCGACTTCTTGGGGAAACCTTGTAGAGCTTAAGTACGGTAAAGCTCTCAAAGGCTACAAGGACGCCGAAGGGGAGTTCCCCGTATTCGGGACCAATGGCCCGGTTGGTTGGTGTTCACAACCTCTTTGCGCCTTTCCTAGTGTCATTGTTGGACGAAAAGGTGCGTACCGAGGCATTCATTTTTCGGATAAGCCGTTCCATGTTATTGACACAGCTTTCTACATCAACCCGAAAACAGACATCAATCTCAAGTGGGCTTACTACGCGCTTCTTCTTGTGGATATTAATGGAATGGACTCAGGGTCTGCGATCCCCTCTACAAGTCGAGACGATTTTTATGCCCTTCCAGCGCGTATCCCTAAAAGGCACGAACAGGACTGGATTGTAGATCAGCTCGATGCCCTGAACGACAAAATCGAGCTCAACCGCCAAATCAACACCACCCTGGAATCCATGGCGCAGGCCCTGTTCAAAAGCTGGTTTGTGGACTTTGACCCCGTTATCGACAATGCCCTGGCGGCGGGCAATGACATCCCTGACGCTCTGCAAGCCAAAGCTGCCAAGCGTAAAACTCTCGGCGCTAAGCGCAAACCCTTGCCAGACGGCCTACAACTGCAATTCCCAGATCGGTTTGTGTTTACCGAGGAAATGGGGTGGGTGCCGGAGGGGTGGGGTGTAAGCACTATCGGCGACGCCGTAGAGACAACAGGTGGCGGTACTCCGAGTACGAAAGAGTCCGCTTTCTGGGATGGTGGCGTACATGCCTTCTGTACCCCTAAGGATATGTCCCAGTTGGGTTCGCTTGTGCTTACCGACACCGAGAGGTACCTGACTGATGCCGGCATCGCAAAGGTGTCTTCGGGGTTGCTGCCGTCGGGTACGGTTTTGATGTCTTCGAGGGCGCCTATAGGCTATTTAGCGATCAGCAATATACCTCTCTCAGTCAACCAGGGGGTTATAGCCCTACTACCGAGTGAGTTGTATGGCCCGATGTATTTACTTTGCTGGGCGCAGAGTAATATGGATAAGGTTAAAGATCGGGCTAATGGGAGCACGTTTCTCGAGATCAGTAAGAAAAATTTTCGTCCCATTCCATTTTTGATTCCAGGCTCTGTGTCGCTAGCTGAGTTTAATCAGCAGGCGTCATCTCTATACAGCCGAATATTGGTGACTTCGGAGCAGATTAATCAGCTATCTAAACTCCGCGACACCCTGCTCCCCAGACTCCTCTCCGGCGAACTCCGCATCCCCGAGGCGGAAAAACAGCTGGCCGAGGCGCTGTAGATCATGGGTTGGGCGTTGGGCATGATGGTGTTTTGCCTGTGTAGCGATCGCAGGGCGGGTATATGAGCACCAATCCGATGAATGAACTGCTTATCTTTGAAACCGACCAGCAGCAAGTGGAGGTGCGCCTGCAGGGCGAGACCCTTTGGGCAACTCAGAGTCAGATAGCGGAGCTGTTTGCCACCTCTACCGACAATATTGGTCTTCACTTGAAGAACATCTATCAAGACAAGGAGTTGGATGAGGGGGCAACTACCGAGGATTTCTCGGTAGTTCGTCAGGAAGGTAAGCGGCAGGTACGTCGAACTCTGACGCACTACAATCTCGATGCCATTATTTCTGTGGGTTACCGGGTAAACTCCAGTCAAGCCACGCGTTTTCGGCAGTGGTCTACTCGTGTGCTGCGGGAATACCTGACTCAAGGCTATGCGCTGGATAAAGCGCGCTTTGAGCGCAACGCGGCCGAGTTAGAGCAGGCCTTGTTGTTGATTCAGCGCACGGCGAAGCGCCCGGAGCTGAGCAGCGAGGCGGGCCGTGGCTTGGTGGATATTGTCTCTCGCTATACCCAGACTTTTCTCTGGCTGCAGCGCTACGACGAGGGGCTATTAGAAGAGCCTGAAGGGCAGAGCGGCGGCACATTGCCCAGCCCCGAAGAGGGGGTGCAGGCTTTGCTGGCGTTAAAGCAGCAGTTAATTGAGAAGGGTGAGGCGACAGACTTGTTTGCCCGACCGCGGGAAGAGGGGCTGGCGGGGATCTTTGGCAACCTGGATCAAACGGTGTTTGGCGAGCCAGCCTATCCCTCAGTAGAAAGTAAAGCGGCGCACCTGCTGTACTTTGTGGTGAAAAACCACCCGTTCTCGGACGGCAACAAGCGCAGTGGTGCGTTTTTGTTTGTGGACTTTCTGCACCGCAATGGTCGCTTGTTGGATGTCAGCGGTAACCCAGTAATTAACGACACTGGCTTGGCGGCGTTAACCTTGCTGGTAGCGGAGTCTGACCCCAAGCAAAAAGAAGTGTTGATTCGCCTGATTATGCACATGCTGAGCGCCGCATAGGCTCGGCAAAGCTTGGCCTTTGCAGTGGAATGTGTTGAAGTAAGCTCACTAGAATGCCCGCTAAGGGGCTGTGTAATAAGAATATTTACTGGGTGCTATCTTGCCTCAGTATGGAAGCAACGGATGCTACATGTCATTTAATGAGTCTGCCCTAGAGCGCGCCATTATCGACCTGCTGGGTGAGCAGGGTTACCCCCATAGCCTGGGTGGTGAGCTAGCCCGCGACACGAGGGAGGTGTTGCTTAAAGACGACCTGCGGGCGTATCTGACGCGCCGCTATGCCAGCGACAACATCACCTCAGGTGAAATCGACGCCATTATCCGTAAGCTTGAGGCCTTCTCTGCGGCTGACCTGTATGACTCTAACCGGGCGATTCACCGCTTGGTGGCGGATGGTTTTTTGCTCAAACGTGAAGCCGTGGCCGATGCCCGGCACAAAAACCAGAAAGACCTCTATATCCAGCTCATTGATTACGCGGGGCTGCCCGAGGCGAGAATGCCTGACCCCGATTCGCTGGACTCCGTAATAGCGCATGACGAAGAGGGCTATGCCCTGGAACGCGATGACTGGAATACCTATCGGGTAGTCAGCCAGTTAACGGTTGAGGGCAACGAGACGCGTATTCCCGATGCGGTGCTCTACATCAATGGTTTGCCCTTGGTGGTGTTTGAGTTCAAGAGCGCGGTGCGGGAAGAGGCAACAATCCATGATGCTTACGTGCAGCTGACCACCCGCTACAAACGCGATATTCCCGAGTTGATGAAGTACAACGCCCTGTGTGTGATCAGTGATGGCGTGAACAGCCGCGTGGGCTCGTTGTTTGCGCCTTACGACTTCTATTACACCTGGCGCAAAGTCACCGGTGATGAAACCATCGAGCAAGATGGCATCAATGCTCTGCACACCATGCTTGACGGCTTGTTCGACCAGCGCCGATTGCGGGAGGTGTTGCGTCACTTTATCTACTTCCCCGATGTGTCCAAGAAAGAAGAGAAGATCGTTTGCCGCTATCCCCAGTTCTACGCGGCTACCAAGCTCTACGAGAACATTCTGCGTCATCGCAAGCCAGAGGGTGACGGCAAGGGCGGTACCTACTTTGGTGCCACCGGCTGCGGTAAAAGCTACACCATGTTGTTTCTTAGCCGGTTGCTGATGAAGAGCCTGGCCTTTGAAAGCCCGACGATTGTGCTGATTACCGATCGCACCGACCTGGACGACCAGCTTTCCAAGCAGTTCACCAATGCCAAAACCTATGTGGGCGACCAGACCATTGTGAGTGTGGAGAGCCGCGCCAAGCTGCGAGAGCTGCTAAAAGGGCGCAGCAGTGGCGGGGTATTCCTGACGACCATTCACAAGTTCACCGAAGATGCCGAGCTGCTCACCGACCGCAGCAATGTGATCTGTATTTCAGACGAGGCGCACAGAAGCCAGGTGAACCTGGACCAAAAGGTACGGGTCACCGAGAAGGGTGTGAGTCGGACGTTTGGTTTTGCCAAGTACCTGCATGACTCGCTGCCCAATGCCACGTATGTGGGCTTTACCGGTACCCCCATCGACGCCACCCTGGATGTGTTTGGCGAGGTGATCGACAGCTACACCATGACCGAGTCAGTGAAAGATGAGATTACCGTGCGCATTGTGTACGAGGGCCGCGCGGCCAAGGTGCTGTTGGACAACAGCAAACTGGAAGAGATCGAGCAGTACTACGCTGAGTGCGCCGAAGAAGGCGCCAGCGACTACCAAATAGAAGAGAGCAAGAAAGCCAGCGCCAATATGAGCGCCATATTGGGCGATCCCGACCGCTTGCGGGCACTTGCCGCAGACTTTGTTCAGCACTATGAAACACGGCTGGAGGAGGGCTCCACCGTTAAAGGTAAGGCGATGTTTGTGTGCAGCAAGCGTGAGATCGCCTACGACTTCTGGCAGGAGGTGATAGCCCTTCGGCCGGAGTGGAACGAGGTGCTGGCCTGCGAGGCGGGCGCTACGCTGACCGAGCAAGAGCAGAAAGAGGTCAAGCCCATAGAGCGGGTGAAGATGATTATGACCCGGGGCAAGGATGACCCCAAAGCGCTCTACGATATGCTTGGCACCGCTGAATACCGCAAAGAGCTGGACCGCCAGTTTAAGAACCCCAAGTCCAACTTCAAGATCGCCATTGTGGTGGATATGTGGCTGACGGGCTTTGATGTGCCGTTCCTCGACACTATCTATATCGACAAGCCCATCCAGCGCCATAACCTTATTCAGACCATTTCTCGGGTGAACCGTAAGTACGAGGGCAAAGACAAAGGCCTGGTGGTGGACTACATCGGCATCAAGAAGCAGATGAACCTGGCGCTGGCCCACTACAACAAAGCTGATCAGCAGAACATCGAAGAGATCAACCACTCCATTGTGGTGGTAAAAGACCACCTGGACCTGCTCAACAAGTTGTTCCATAAGTTTGATACCAACGACTACTACCACGGCAGCCCGGTGCAGCAGCTGCACTGCCTGAATCGTGCTGCTGAGTTTGTGCAGGTCACCGATAAGATCGAGAAGCGCTTTATGGCCTTGGTAAAGCGCCTGAAAGCAGCCTATGACATCTGCAGTGGCTCAGAGGGCATCACTCAGGCTGAGCGTGATCAGATCCACTTCTATATGGCGGTGCGCTCTATCGTCTTTAAGCTCACCAAGGGCAATGCACCCGATACTGCGCAGATGAATGCCAAAGTGCGGGAAATGATTAAAGACGCCCTGCAAGCCGATGGCGTGGAAGAAATTTTCAAAATGGGCGAGGAAAGCGAGGGCGTCTCCGACCTGTTCGACCCTGATTACTTGGCTAAGATCGACAAGATCAAACTCCCCAACACCAAAATCAAGCTCCTCCAGCAACTACTGGCCAAAGCCATTGAAGACTTCAAGAAGGTCAACAAGGTGCAGGCGCAAGACTTTTCCAAGCGCTTCAAGGCACTGGTAGATGCCTACAACGAGCGCAAGGAAGACGATGTTCTGGTCAGCGATGTGCTCGAAGACTTCTCGGTTGAGATCATGGACATGATCCATGCCCTAAAGGACGAGTACGCCTCCTTTGAAGACTTGGGCATCGACATCGAAGAAAAGGCCTTCTACGACATCCTCAAGCGCCTGGCAGTGAAGTACGACTTCAGCTATCCCGAAGACAAGCTGCTGCCCCTGGCTCAGGAAGTGAAGGCCGTGGTGAAAGACAAGGTCAAATACACTGACTGGAACCAGCGCGACGACATCAAGGCCGAGCTAAAGGTAGGGCTGATACTGGTGTTGGCCAAACACGGCTACCCGCCGGTAGATAGAGATGAGGTCTACAAGGAGATCTTTGAGCAGGCGGAGAATTTTAAGCAGCACGACATCACTAACTGAGGTTTAGCGGGGCGCATGAGAGAAATATCAAATCAAGAATTACGCTTAGCTGATATTCCAGGTGATGATGCACCTGATTTTGAACTGCAGGAGTTCGCCCTTACATTCAATGGTTACGCGGAATTTCCTGATAATTCTGGTAGGGACAGCTGTGCGGTGATTGCGAATAGCAAGGATCATAGAAGCCTTAGCAGGGTAAGAGCGTGCTTGTTCTTCGAGCAACGACGAGGGCGCCAGTCTGACATTGGATGGGATAGGGCGGAGGCCCTAAAGTTGCTTGCGCTAATTAGAAAATTTGTGCACGAAAAGCGCTATAGGCTGCCGGGCGTCAGAGGAAAAAAAGGGGCGTCTACGGCAGATTTAGTGCAAGAGATAAACTCCCTTTGTGAGGCTAATATTGCCACCATCCGGCGTATATCTCAGTTTAATACTGAGCGAGAGATCCGGGACGAAATCAATAGGCGCCTCCGAGCAGTTAACAACGTGCTCGGCATGGCTGCGGGCTCAAGGCGGTTTGGTTGTCTTTATATTGAAAAGAATCTTGATGAGGCGGAGCCGTTTATTGCAGAGCACGCGATACCCGTATCTGCTTTGGTCAAGTTGTTCGAGAGGGGTATGCCTTTTGTTGATCTAGCTTTCTTTCCCGTGTCACTCATTAGCAAGATTTCCGACCGACGCCTGGCTGAAGCGAAGTTAACTAAGTCGGGGCATGATGAAAGCTTCAAGGAGGTTTTTAGGCGGTATGCGATCGCGGAGATTGCTCTGGAAACACATGACGGAAAGCCTGTTGACGCTGAGACTTGGACTATGGATGACCACCTCTCTCTGATACGTCGTACCCCTGCATTGAATGAAGTATACGATGCGGTGTTTCGGCGAATAGCATCTAATTAAGTGACGGGTCGAGTGACGGTCTGAACAATTGGCGAAAACAAAAAAGCCCTGTAAAAACAGGGCTTTAATGATTTTTTATGGCGGTGAGGGAGGGATTCGAACCCTCGGTACGTTGCCGTACACACACTTTCCAGGCGTGCTCTTTCGACCACTCAGACACCTCACCGGAACGGGTAAACATGCGCGTCCGTTGGATGCCTCATGTTTTAAGGGCGGCTACTCTAAGGGATTTTACTGTCGATGGCAATTGCGAATTTTTAGTCGGGAATCAATGCCTGGTTGTGCGTGTTATGGAATGTTTTTTGCGAGCGAATTGGCATTTGGTGTACATGGCAGAGCGAAGCGTAAGGAGCTGGCATGATGTATTCCCCGGAGATGCTGCATCGTCTTCAACAATTGCGGTCGCGGATATACGCGGAATTTGGGGTGCGAATTCGTCTTGCAGACCCCGGTCTGCTGGATCAGCTTGCGGAGTTGGGGCCGAGCAGTCGTGATCCCTTTGCCCGAAAAACGATAGCCGAGGTGATGTCGCTGGCAGGGCGGCCGCTGTTGTTCAAGGACGAGAAAGAGGTGGCTGAGGGCTATAAAGAGATCACGTATCGAGGGCGCAAGCTGGAGGTGGCGCGAGAGGCTGCCCCCGCCGCAGAGGCCGCGTCATCGACAGGCACCAAGCGGGTATACCGGGGGCAGGTGGTCAACAAGTAGCGCCGCTCGGGCTTCTCAGAGAAATAGCCGGCCTTCGCACTGCGCGCAGGCCGGCTTTTTTGTGGCCGATAGTTAACCGCCAATGCCCTGAAGAATCTCCAGGTAGTATTCCAGTGGCAGGTCTTCTGGAGCGACGGCGGCCGCATCCATCAAGGCCTGTTGCACGCTGGCATTGAAGCCGGAGATGGTTTCATTGCCGCTGAGCGGCGAGGCGACCAATTCGGGAGCGCGACGGTGTTGGCTTGCCTGTTCGTAGTCGTAAGCGATACCGATGCCGGTGCCTTCGTCAAACTGACGAACAAAAATTTCCATGCCTCTCGGCACGCCGACACTGTCATCAAAACCAACGGGAACGACGATGGAGCCCATCTGTGTGGTCGATCCGAAGTCACAGGTGCGCCCTCCTGTGGGGCCGGGGCTCAGAATCAGTGCATCAAGGCGTACTGGATTACCGTCATTGTCGAAGACCTGTGCACCGTTTTCATCCAGCAGTGTGTCCATTTGCTGGGTGGTGTATTCGCGCATGGCGATAATGTTGGCAAGTTCTTCTTCCGTCGGTGCCCGGTTCAGGTCGTCGACGGCGACGTTAGCCAATAGCGGTGCAGTTCGTAAACCGACGCGTCCTGTTTCGATAATTCCGTCCAGTCCTTCACAGATATCACGACCGTGAGCGACGTCGCCGCCAGCCAGCGCAACGGCGAGGCTGCTGACGCAGGCGCGGGGGCTGTTGCCGCCCTCAGCCTCAAAGGTGACGAAGTATTCGTTCATATCGTAGTGGCGGGAGCCAGCGCCCTTGCTTTCAAACCCCGGCAGGTAAACGTCGTACACCGTGGCGCCCAGGGCTTCCATGGTACTGAGTGCCTCGGCGATCAGTGCGCCCTGAGCGTCGGTGCCAGCGGCCTCGCTGTTATCGCCAAGCTGACGAACGATGCCGATGTTTTTGCCTTGCAAGCCGTGCTGTCCGCGATCGAGGAAGTCGGTGTAGCTGTCGGGCCGTAACTCCGAGGGAAACGCGAGGGTTTTGGGGTCTCGGAAATCCACGCCGGCCATGGCGTCGAGCATCAAGGCAGCGTCACTGACGGTCCGGGTCATCGGGCCACCGGTGTCGCGCTGATGGCTGAGCGGAAAGATGCCGTGTTGAGAGATAACGCCGAGGCTGGGGCGAATACCCACCAGGCCATTGACGGAGGAGGGGTGGCGGATGGACTGGCAGGTATCACTGCCGGTGCCGCCCAGCGCAAAGTTGGCGGCAATGGCTGCCCCGGTTCCCGACGAGGAACCCGCCGGGCTCTGGGAGGTGTTGTAGGGGTTGGAAACCTGAATGCCGCGATTGGAAAAGCCGGTGGTCCAGAAGGCGAATTCATCCTGGTTGGCTTTGCCGAGAATGAGTCCGCCGGCCTTGCGCAAGCCTGCTACGGAATTCGCATCCACACCGGCCTGATGCCCGAGCATACTGTAGGAGCCCTGGGTGCTGGGGTAATCGTAGGTGTCGTAGTTATCTTTCAGCAGAATCGGCATGCAGTGGATCGGCCGGTCGCCAATACCACCGTCGCGGGCGTAGAGGGCATCCAGCGCCTTGGCCTGTTCGATCGCCAGCGGATTAATCGCCAATACACTGCGAATGGCCAGGCCGCCACTGGGTTGCGGGGTTTTATCGTAGGCAAAGATGCGCTGGATATAGAGGTTTGCCAGCGCTTCACAGTTGAGAGGCTCTCCATTGTCTTGCAGTAATTCGCCGCGAAATGCGGCATGGATATCGGCGACAGTCGCTTCTTCCAGCGAAAAGACGCCCGGCTCTATCGCCGTGTCATTGTCGCTGTTGGAAGAGGATGAGCCGCCACAGGCGGCGAGCATCAGGGTGAGTGCAGGTAAAAGCATCGCAGACCGTCGCCGGCGCGATAGGGGCATAGTGTGGCGCATGGGGGTGACCTCATCGTCGGGTAGTGCAAATCCCTGGCGGTGGACAACATCACTGTTTTCGCAATGACGCATTGCGTATTTTGTGTGAAGCAATCGCTGTGCCAGTGCTTCCCGGCGCTGGCGGCCCCTATGAAGTTCTGGCCTGACTGCTTATCATTGGCAGCCTGAATTGAGAGGGTGGAAACAGCATGAAGTGTGCATTGGTGCCAGTAACGGCCTACCAGCAAAACTGTTCGGTGCTGCTTTGCGAAGAAACCGGCAAAGCCGCAGTGGTCGATCCCGGTGGGGATATTGAACGTATTGAGGGCGCCTTAGCGCAGCTCGGCGGAGAGCTGGAGGTCATTCTGCTGACTCATGGCCATATGGACCACTGTGCTGCGGCGGATGTTCTTCGTCAGAAATACGGTGTGAAGATTATTGGCCCGCAAAAGGAAGATGCGTTCTGGATCGACAAGCTGCCGGAATGGTGCCAGATGTCTGGTTTCCCCCATGCCGATGCCTTTACCCCGGACCGTTGGCTTGAGGATGGCGACACAGTGAGCTTCGGTGCTCAAACGATGTCGGTACTGCATTGTCCCGGCCACACACCGGGGCACGTGGTGTTTTATCACGCGCCCAGCAAACTGGCGCTGGTGGGTGACGTGCTGTTCCAGGGCTCTATCGGCCGCACTGATTTTCCGCGCGGCGACTACGATACGCTGATTACCTCTATTCGCGAAAAACTCTGGCCGTTGGGTGACGACATTACCTTCGTACCGGGACATGGCCCAACCTCCACGTTTGGCGCCGAGCGACAGAGCAATCCCTTTGTTGCTGACAGCCGCTATGGATGAAGCGATGAGCGAGAAGCGTTTTACGCACTTTGATGCGCAGGGTCAGGCCAGCATGGTCGATGTGACCGATAAAGCGGTCACCCAGCGCATTGCCGAGGCAGCGGGCAGTGTAGTGATGCAGCCCGAAACCCTGGCCATGGTCGCCCGCGGTGATCATAAGAAAGGCGATGTGCTTGGCGTAGCGCGGCTGGCAGGCATTCAGGGCGCCAAAAAGTGCAGCGATCTGATCCCGCTTTGTCACCCGCTGATGCTGTCATCAGTGAAGCTGGAATTTGCTATCGATGAGCAGGCCAGTGCCGTGCATATTCGCAGTCGCTGCAAGCTTGCCGCCCAGACCGGCGTGGAAATGGAAGCCTTGACGGCCGTATCGGTAGCGGCGCTCACCATCTATGACATGTGCAAAGCGGTGGACAAGGGCATGCGCATCGACAACATCCGCCTGCTCAGCAAGAGCGGTGGCCGCTCCGGTGACTGGCAGGCCCAGGAGAAGAATCAGGAGCAGGGCGGCTCATGATTACGCTGCTGTTTTTCGCCAAGTTGCGGGAAGACGTGGGTACGGCGTCCTTGGAGCTGGAATTCAACGGCAGCGTTGCGGAATTAAAGGCGCTGCTTGGCGAACGCGGGCCGGAATGGGCGGAGGCGCTGTCTCGAGAAAATCTGCGCTGCGCGGTGAATCAGGCGGTGGCATCTGAACAGCAGACGATCGTCGCCGGAGATGAAGTGGCTTTTTTCCCGCCGGTGACGGGAGGCTGAGCGTGGCGATTCGGGTGAGTGTTCAAGAGGCCGACTTTGACGCTGGTGACGCCTGTCGCGCATTGACCTCATCAGACTGTGGCGCCATCGTACAGTTTGTCGGGGTAATGCGTGCCCGCAACGAGGGTGATGAGGTCGTCTCAATGCGGCTGGAGCATTATCCCGGTATGACCGAGCGCAGTATTACTGACATTGCCGAGCAGGCTGCCAGACGCTGGTCGCTGGGCGAGGTGCTGGTGATTCACCGAATCGGCGAGTTGCTGCCGGGGCAGCAGATTGTGCTGGTCGCGGTGAGCGCTGCCCACCGGCAGGCGGCCTTTTCCGGCTGCGAATTCATCATGGATTATCTGAAAACCCAGGCGCCGTTTTGGAAGAAAGAACAGCTGCTCGACGGACGCAGTCGCTGGGTGGATGCCCGAAGCAGTGATGCGTCCGCTGCCCTCCGTTGGGACTAGTTGGAGTTCTCGCTATGCTCAAGGAAGCCAAGGTATAATTTGCGGCTTCTACGACCGCGCCCGTTAGTCGGCCGGCACATAAAACGACGAGACAGGAAAACTATGAGCTTCGATCCCCGGACCTTCCGCAATGCCCTTGGCCAGTTCACAACCGGTGTCTGTGTGATTACCGCCAACCCAAAAGGCTACGAGCCGTTTGGCATGACCGTTAATTCTTTTGCCTCGGTTTCTCTGGACCCTGCGCTGGTACTATGGAGTTTGCGCAATGATTCCGAGTGCTACGCGGCCTTCGAAGCTGCCGACGGCTTTGCGGTGAATGTGTTGACGCAGGAGCAGGCGGCGCTGTCGAACCAGTACTCGAAAAAAGATGCTCATCAGCTGTCCAAGGATCACTACCGCATCGGCAAGAGCGGTCTGCCGGTGCTGCGCGGTGCACTGACCAGCTTCGAATGTGATATCTGGCAGCGTTACGATGGTGGCGACCACCTGATTCTGGTGGGTAAAGTCACTGAAATGGACCTCAGCCCCACTGGAAAACCACTGGTGTTCCAGGGCGGCGCTTACCGCGAGCTGCGCTGATTGCGTCTGCCGCCGAGAACGATAGTCAATGAAGTATTGCTGTGATTGTGGAGCTCCCGTCAGTCTGAAAGTCCCCGAGGGGGATGATCGGCCCCGGTATATCTGCGAGAGCTGCAATACCATTCACTACCAGAATCCGCGAGTGGTCGTGGGCTGCCTGCCTACGGTCGGCGACAAAGTGCTGCTTTGTCGTCGTGCCATCGAACCCCGCCACGGTTTCTGGACGATTCCCGCCGGGTTTATGGAAAACGGCGAAACCATGCTGGAGGGCGCTCTGCGGGAAACCCGCGAGGAGGCCGCCGCCAAAGTGCGCGGCGAAAAGCTCTACCGCATGTTCGATATTCCCCACATCAATCAGGTGTATGTGTTCTTCCGGGGCGAGCTGGACGGCGATTTTGGCGTCGGTCCCGAGAGCCTGGAGAGCCGCCTGTTCAGCGAAGACGAGATCCCCTGGTCCGAGTTGGCCTTTCCGGTCGTCACCGATATTCTGGTGGATTATTTTGATGACCTTCGCCGGGATGATTATCCTATCCGGCTCGGCAAGCCCGGCGCCCTGTGGGCCGAGCACGTCAACTGGAAGTCCGGCGACTGAACTGTCCCGGCGGGCTTTTTCGCAACAGGGATAGACCGCAATGAACGACATTAACCTCTTTGCTCTGCTGGCCGGAGCCCTGTGTATTGCAGCAGGGCTGATGCTGGGTCTGCTGCTGTCCCGTCGTCAGCAGAAGCTGCAAGAGGGACGCATCACAGCGCTGGAGGAAGAGCTGCAGAGTCTGAATCAGCGCCTTACCACTGCCTCGCAGGAGCGTGAACAACTGCAGGCGAGCTTGAATGCGGCGCTTCAGCAAAAAGCGGTTGCCGAGAGCAGTCTGACGGATGTCAGCCAGCGGCTGGCGCACAGTGAGCAGCAGCGCTCGGATGCCGACCGTGCGAAGGCCGATGCGCAGGCAGCGCTGGCCCGCAAGGAGAGTGACTACCGCCATTTGCAGGAATCCTCAAGCGAGCAGATCGCCTTGCTGAAGCAGGCCAGAGAGGAGTTAAGTCGTCAGTTCGAGCAGCTGGCGAATCGCATTTTTGATGAAAAAAGTCGAAGGTTTTCAGAGGCTAACCATCAAAACCTTCAGCAGTCTCTTAATCCGTTTCGCGAGCAATTGAAAGGCTTTCAGGAGCGGGTGAACCAGATTTACGACATCGAAAACCGCCAGCATGGCGAGCTGCGCGAGCAGCTCAAATCACTGCAGGACATGAACGCCAATATCAGTCGCGAGGCACAGAATCTGACGCGCGCCCTCAAGGGTGATAACAAAGCACAGGGCAACTGGGGCGAGGTCATTCTCGAGCGCGTGCTGGAGGAGTCGGGGCTGCGCAAGGGGCACGAGTACGAAACCCAGCTCAGCTTTACCAATGACGAAGGCCGACGGAGTCAGCCCGATGTGATTGTGCGCTTGCCGGATGAGAAAGACATTATCATCGACGCCAAGGTGTCCCTGATCGCCTATGAGCGCTACTGCAGTGCGGAGAGTGAGAGCGAGCGCAGGGATTACCTGAAAGCGCATATCCAGTCGGTGCGCCAGCATATTGCCGGGCTTTCCACCAAGGCCTATCAGCATATTGAAGGCATTCGCACGCTGGATTTTGTCTTCATTTTTATTCCGGTCGAAGCGGCCTTTATGACCGCGTTTGAGCATGATCCGGAGCTGTTCCGCAACGCGTATGAGCAGAACATTATTGTCGTGGGGCCAACCACCTTGCTGGCGACCCTGCGTACAGTGCAGAGTATCTGGCGCTACGAGCGGCAAAACCTGAACGCGGAGAAAATCGCCAGGGAAGCCGGGGCGCTGCACGACCAGTTTGCGCTGGTGGTGGAGTCGCTGGAAGACATCGGCAAGCATCTGGATCGCGGTCAAAGCGCTTACGAGAAAACGATAAAACGCATGACCGAGGGGCGGGGCAATCTGGTTGGCCGGGTGGCGCGCCTTGAACAGCTCGGAGCAAAAGTGAAGAAGACCCTGCCGACGGCGCTGACCGAGCGCGCCGATGTTCAGCAGGATGACAGTGACGACAACGACTAACAGGGGGAAGCATGGCATTTCCGAAAGTGGGCAATAAGGCGCCGGCCTTTAGCCTCAAAGATCAGAATGGCGACACGGTAAAACTGGCCGACTTCAAAGGCAAAAAGAACGTGCTGCTGTACTTCTATCCGAAAGCCAAAACCCCCGGCTGCACCGTGCAGGCCTGTGGTATTCGCGATACCTACGCGGAATTCGGCAAGCGCAATACCGTGGTGCTGGGCGTGAGCCCGGACCCGGTGGCAAAGCTCAAAAAATTTGAGGAAAACCCCAAAAAAGAAGAGGCCGCACTGAATTTCACCCTGCTGTCTGATGAAGATCACGCGGTCGCCGACAAATACGGGGCCTGGGGGCCGAAAAAGTTTATGGGTAAAGAGTTCGACGGCATTCTGCGCACCAGCTTTATCATCGATAAAGACGGCGTGCTGCGTCAGGTGCTGGACAAGTTCAAAACCAAAGATCACCACGAGGTTGCACTGGCGGCACTGGACGAACTGGGTCTGAACTGAATCGCCATCGGCTGACAAGAACCGCGCTACGGCGCGGTTTTTTTATGCCTGGGGTTTGCCGTCGTCAGCGCCGCGGACGGGCTCTTCAATGCTGTCCCGCGCATCGCGAAAGCGCCGGTAGCTGTCCAGGTCTTTGCTGACGAGTTCCAGGCACAATTTGAGTACTGCTACATCGTCAATAAACCCGGCTACCGGAATGGCGTCGGGAATCGCATCCAGCGGGATGAGGATGTATGTCAGCGCGGTGGCGACAGCGCCGAGAGTCCACCAGGGGATTTCCCGGTAATTGCCGCGCACATAGTCCTGCAGGAGCTGAAAGAGAATGGAAGCCTGATTGAGATAGGGCGCAAGGCGGCGACTTTGCACTACCTTGTCGAGAATCTTTTGGCGCTCTGCCAGCGTGTCTTCGAGCTGTTGCTCGTCGACCTGGCTGGCGCCGTCATCGAGAATTTTTTTTGCGCGACGCGCCGAAAACCACTTCATGCTGTCCTCCCGCCGCAGCGGGAGGCTCCCGCGCGAATTAGGCTTGCGCCAGTGTAGCGTATTCCGCCTTGATATCCTTCTTCAGCACTTTGCCCGCCGGGTTGCGGGGCAGGGGAGCACTGGCGAACTCAATATATTTAGGCAGTTTAAAGGCTGCAAGGTGCTTGGCGAGGAAGTTTCTGACCTCGTCTTCGCTCAAGACTTTGCCATTGTTCAGGCGCAGTAACACGGCTACGGACTCTCCCAGCGTTTCGTCGGGTACCCCAAATACTGCCGATTCCAGAACATCGGGGTGCTGGCTGAGCAGGGCTTCGATCTCGGCGGGGTAGATGTTCTCGCCGCCGCGAATAATGAGATCTTTGGCGCGGTCTGCAAGGAAGACGAAGCCGTTATCGTCGATGTAGCCAATATCCCCGGTGATCATCCAGCCATCCTTGAAGGCGGAAGCGTTGGCTTCCGGACGGTGCCAGTACGATTGAATGTTGGTTACGGAGCGCAGCCAGATTTCGCCTTTCTCGCCTTTAGGCAAGTCATTTCCGTCCTCGTCGCAGGTTTTAAAATCTACCAGTGGCGACAGGGTTCCCGCCGAGCCGGGCTGTTCCTCGTAGGCACCGCCGGCACAACTGGAGCCAATAGCATTGCTCTCTGTCATGCCGTAACCGGTGCCCACAAAGGCGCTTTCAAGACGCTGGTCAATGACACGCTTAAACGCGGGTGGGCAGGCACTGCCGCCGCCGCCAACTGAAAACAGGCTGCTGGTGTCGAACTTGTCGTAATCCGGGTGTTGCATCAGGTCGATAACCATCGACGGCGACGCACTGAATACGGTGACGGTTTCCTGCTCAATCAGTCGCAGAGCTTCTCTGGCGTCCCATTTGTAGGTCATGACAATTTTGCGGCCACCGCGCAGGTTGACCAGAAACGCCGCATAGCAGCCGGAAACATGAAACAGCGGCACCGACAGCAGCGAGCAGGGTGCGTTGCCTGCGGCGAACATTTTTTCGATGGCCGCAGGGTTGGCCATCGCTGCGCAGATCGCCTGACACTCGAAGCTGAATAGCGCCTGGGTGATATTCCGGTGGGTGGACAGTGCGCCTTTGGGTTTGCCGCTGGTGCCTGAACTGTACATGATTTGGACCGGGTCGTCTGCGTCAAACTCCCAGGCCTGAGGCATACTTTTACCGCTGGCCTCATCGATCAGGGCGGCCATATCAACGGCATGCTCGTCGGCCTGCCCGCGGGCCACGATCAGTTTGCAGGGCAAGTCGATCAGCAGGGGGGTGAGCGCCTGACGACGGCGCTCGTCAACAAATACGATGTCTGCTGCGCTGTCGCGAAGCACAAACTCCAGTTCTTCAGCGGTGCCCCAACTGTTGAGCGGAACCACAATCGCGCCCAGCGATACGACTGCTGCATAAGCCATCATCCACTCGGGATAGTTGCGCATGGCGATCGCCACACGCTGCCCTTTTTGCAGGTCGAAGCGCGCTACGAGCTGGTAGGCGAGTGCATCGACATGCCGATAAAAGTCATTGAAGCTGAAGCGTTCTTCGGGCTGTCCGGGCTCGGCATACACCAAAAACTCGGCGTCGCCATGCTGACGGCCGGCATCCAACAGCTCTCGCATGGAGTTGGGCGCGTTCTTGAAGTGCCGCATCGGCTGGCCGTTGACCAGTCGTTCTTCCAGCTCGTAAGGAGCGCCGGGGCCGCAGAGTTGTGCTTCGCAGTCTTTTAGGGTTTGGGCAATGGATGTCATGGATAAGACCCTGGATTATTTTGTTTCAAACATATTGTGGGTAAAGCTGAGCGTGGCCGGAATGGGCGCATTGATGGTTTCCATAATGCGCTCGTACTCGGTTCGATAGATTTTCCAATCGCCATTTTCCAACCGGTAGTGGTCGGTGTAGATGGCCGTGCCGAACAGCATCCAGTTTTGCTCTTTATTGAAAACCAGATCCTGCAGATACCACTTGCCGGTAGCTTCGGTGTCACTCAGCAGCTCAATTTCGGGGTGATGACCGTTGTGCATGGTGATGACGGAGGGCGAATCCATGTGGCCGCGCAGGCCGTCGATCAGCGCTTTGCGATTGTCATAGCTGTATTTGCCACCGTCATAGCGAGCGACTACATCCTCACTCAGGGTGCTTTCCAGCAGATCCCAGTCGTGGGTATCGACTGCGCGCAGGTAGACATATTTGAGGCGTTTGATAGCTTCGATCAGCAACAACTGATCAGCAGACGTTAAAGTCATGAGTTCGGATTCCTGTCTTAGTGTTGTTATAAACAGTGAGCACGTTCTGTACATCTGACGCCGATTGTAGGGGCATGTTTGGGTTTTCAACATGCTCTGTATGGGTGAAGTAAGGGCGAGTTCAGGCGTTGCTATTTTTTCCGCGACGTGTCCTCGTGAGCAATGTCCGGAAAGCATCGCTATGCGTCACTGCCATTTGTTAAGCTAGTCGCCGTTTTTCGGTTTGAAAGGAGTGCCGCCGCGCATGCGCATTATTACCGCCAACACCAACGGGATTCGGGCCGCCGCCCGCAAGGGGTTTTTCGAATGGCTGGCGACTCAGGACGCGGATGTAGTGTGTATTCAGGAAACCAAGGCCCAACGGGATCAGCTCGACGACCCGCAGTTTCATCCTGAGGGCTACAGTGTGATGTACAGCGATGCCGAGAAAAAAGGCTACAGCGGCACCGCCATGTACTGCAAAACGCCACCGAAGCAGTTCGTAACCGCCTTGGGCTGGGACCCTGCAGACAGCGAAGGGCGATACATCCGTGCAGACTACGACAACATCAGCGTGATTTCTCTGTATATGCCGTCGGGCTCCAGCAGTGACGCCGCGCAAGCCAAGAAAGACGATTTTCTTGAGCGTATCTATCCCCACTTTGTAGAGCTGAAAGAGCAGGGGCGGGAACTGATTATTTGCGCTGACTGGAATATCTGCCACAAGGAAATCGATCTGAAGAACTGGAAACCCAACCAGAAAAACTCGGGTTTTCTGCCCCATGAGCGCGCCTGGCTCGACAAACTTTACGACGAGGCAGGCTTTGTTGATGCGTTTCGCGAGATCAATAAAGAGGCGGTTTATACCTGGTGGAGCAACCGCGGGCAGGCCTACGCCAACAATGTGGGATGGCGTTTGGACTACCAGGTGATCACACCGGGGCTGGTGGATAGCATCCGCGATGCCTGGGTATATAACGACGAGCGGTTTTCAGACCACGCGCCCTTTATTATGGATTACGATGGCTCGCTTTGACCCGGTGCCTTGTGTACTATCAGCCTCTTTACAGCGCCGCACTGGCTGGCGCTGAACCCAGTTTCTATTGGTCTTGTTGAAGGAAATACCATGAGCTTTTTTATCTCTCAGGCCCACGCCCAATCTGCCGGTGCCGCCGGTGCGCCTCCGGGTGGCGAGCTGTTCCAGATCGGTTTTCTGGTACTGATGTTCGGCCTGTTCTATTTCATTGCCATTCGTCCCCAGCGCAAGCGCCAAAAAGAGCATGCTGCCATGGTCGCCGCGCTGGCCAAGGGCGATGAAGTGGTGACGTCGGCAGGTATTCTCGGCAAAGTCATCAAACTGGACGACGACTACGTTGTTCTTCAGGTGGCCGACAACACCGAGCTGAAGTTCCAGCGTGTTGCGGTACACGCGGTACTGCCGAAAGGCACGCTGAAAGCGATATAAGTCACAACGGGACGCCACGGCGTCCCGTTTTTATTTCTGCCTGTTCCTTTTTTCTACTTCGCCATAGGTCTCGGTCATGACTTCCCCCGTCAACGCCCGTCCCCCGCGTCGCCACCTTGCTCAACTGCCTACGCCCTTACAACCCCTCGACCGCTTACAGCAGCGCTACCCAGACGGCCCCCGAATTTGGGTGAAGCGCGACGACCTTACCGGCTGCGCGCTGTCGGGCAATAAAATCCGCAAACTGGAGTTCAGCCTGGCTCAGGCGCTGGAAGAGGGCTGCGACACGGTGATCACCTGTGGTGGCTTGCAATCCAATCACTGCCGCGCCACCGCCTTGCTCTGTGCGCAGTTGGGGCTGAAATGCCACTTGCTGCTGCGCGGAGAGCATCGCCCCCCAGCCGATGGCAATCTGCTGCTGGACCAGTTGGCCGGTGCGGAAATTTCGGTTTATCCGGCGCCGCAGTTTACGCGCGAATTGACCACCCTTTTTGAACACTGGGAGCAGCATTATGCGGCGCAGGGGCGTCGTGCTTTTGTGATTCCCACCGGCGCGTCAGATGGCATTGGGGTCTGGGGGTATTTTCAGGCCAGCGAAGAGCTGGCAGCAGACTGTCGTCGTGTGGGGATTTCCCCCCGGCATATCTTGTGTGCCACGGGCTCGGGCGGTACTCAGGCTGGATTGAGTGTGGGGGCACATTATCACCTGCCGGAAGCGGCGGTGTGGGGCGTAAATGTTTGCGACGACGAACGCTGGTTTTTGAATAAAGTGGCCCGAGACCTGCATGAGTGGCGACAGCGTTATGCACTGGATACCGATGTCGATGCGGTAGACGTGAGGGTTATCGACGGTTACGTCGGGCCTGGCTATGCCCGCGCTGACGAGGAGATATATCGCAGCATTGCCGAGCTGGCGGCCTGTGAAGGGCTGGTATTGGACCCGGTCTACACGGGCAAGGCTTTCCATGCCTTGCTGACCGAGCGTAAGGCTGGGCGATTTGGTGCCGATGGCGACATGGTGTTTGTGCACACCGGCGGTCTTTTTGGGGTCTTTCCCCACCGCGAACACTTTTCTTTTCTTGATCATTAACAACGCTTGATCATCAACAACAACGGTAAGGCGACAAAATGGACACACTCAGTACCGCAATAGGCTACGTCAACGGTCTCGTTTGGGGCTGGCCGATGCTGGTGCTGATTCTCGGTACGGGCGCGTATCTGATGCTGGGGCTGCGTCTGATGCCGCTGCGGCATATTCCCGCCGCGTTCGGGCTGCTGCTCAGTCGCAGCAGTGCAGAGCGAGGCAAGGGGGAGATCAGTGCCTTCCAGGCATTGATGACTTCACTCTCTGCCACCATCGGCACCGGGAACATCGCCGGTGTGGCGACCGCGATCGCGCTGGGTGGCCCCGGTGCGCTGTTCTGGATGTGGTGTACGGCGCTGGTTGGTATGGCGACCAAATATGCCGAGGCGGTCTGTGCGGTGGAGTTCCGCGAGCGCGACAGCGAAGGCAATTTCAGCGGCGGACCGATGTATTACATCCGCAATGGTCTCGGGCCGCGCTGGCGATGGTTGGCAGGGACGTTTGCGTTTTTCGGCATCTTCGCCGGATTTGGTATTGGCAATACCGTTCAGGCCAATTCGGTTGCGGACGCTTTGCAAAGCACGTTTTCGGTTCCCATGTGGCTGACGGGCACGGCGTTAGCCGTTTGCGTGGCACTGGTCGTGTTGGGCGGCGTGAAACGGATTGCCAGTGTGGCCGGTGTGCTGGTGCCGTTTATGGCGATCAGTTACATGGTATTGGGGCTGATTATTCTGGGGATGCACCTCGATCGCATCCCCGAGATGCTGATGCTGGTGCTCGATTCTGCCTTTGGTGGTGCGGCCGCCGTTGGTGGTTTTGCCGGGGCGGGTGTTGCGGCCGCCATCCGCTACGGGGTGGCTCGGGGCGTGTTTTCCAATGAGGCCGGCTTGGGTAGCGCGCCCATTGCCCATGCGGCGGCGCACACGGATAGCCCTGTACGCCAGGGGCTTATTGCCATGTTGGGGACGTTTATCGACACCTTGCTGGTGTGCAGTGTTACCGGCTTTGTAATTTTACTGTCGGGTCTTTGGCAAACCGGCGAGAGCGGGGCGGCATTGTCAGCGGCGGCTTTTGATCATCTGCTCAGTGGGGGACACTATGTGGTGTCGCTCGGGCTGGTGATCTTCGCGTTTACCACGATTCTCGGATGGGCCTATTACGGCGAGCGCTGTGTCGTGTATTTCTTCGGGACTAAGGCTGTGCTGGTATTCCGACTGGCCTGGGTCGCGGCGATACCGATGGGGGCAATGGCGCAGCTCAACTTTATCTGGCTGTTGGCAGATACCCTCAATGCGATGATGGCGCTGCCTAACCTGATCGCGCTGATTCTGCTCAGCCCGTTGGTGTTTAAACTGACACAGACACGGCTGGCCTCGGCACTGGGCAAGGCGGAATCCGCAGGCAGTTAGGAGACTGCTGTCAGTCCGGGTAATGACGCTCCACGCGATCGCTGATGCCGGTGAACAGCTCGTAGCTGATGGTCTGGCAATGGCTGGCAACTTCGGCGGCCGGAAGGCCGTGTCCCCACAGAAGTACCTCGTCGCCGACCTCAACGTCGGGCAGGGTGCTGACGTCAACGGTCAATAAATCCATCGACACCCGACCTGCCAGCGGCACGCGCTGGCCGCGAATCACCATCGGTGTGCCGTCCTCGGCGTGTCGGGGATAGCCATCGGCATAACCGACGCCCACCGTGGCAATGCGTCGCGGGGAGGGTGCTGTCCAGCGGCGGTTGTAGCCCACGCCGTCACCCGTTTCCACGTCTTTGATCGCAATGATCCGGCTTTTAAACTGCATCACCGCTTGCAACTGCTGGCCACCTTGCAGATAGCCGGTGGGGTCGTCGCCATACAGCATAATACCGGGACGGACCCAGTCGAAGTGACTGTAGGGGTGCGCAATAATCGCCGCCGAATTGGCCATGCTGCGCGGCACCCGACCAAGTTCCGCACTGCTGCTGCACAGTCGCTGGCACTGTTCTGCGGTCACCGGGGTACTAGGTTCATCGGCATCACTGAAGTGACTCATGTGGATAATATCGGCAACCTGAGGGCTGTCGGCCAGCAATCGGTGCGCTTCAACAAACGCCTCATGATTCATGCCGAGTCGGTTCATGCCGATATTGCGCTTCAGCCAAACGTTAATGGCTTGGGGCAGTGGGGTTCGGGACAGTTGACGGGCATCGTCCAGCCGGTGGATGACCAGGTCCAATCGCAGTTCTGAGCAGCGCTCCAGCAGGGGCCGGTCGATCAGGGTGCCCAGCAACAGCAGGCGGGCCTCTGGCTGGCTGGCCCTCAGTGACTCTGCCTCGCAGAGACGGGCCAGGCCATAGCCGTCAGCGAGGGCGCTGATATTGGCGGCCACCCAGTCGGCACCGTGTCCGTAGCCATTGGCTTTCAGCATGGCTAAGATACGGGCCGACGGCGCCCTTTGTTTGACTACCGAGATATTGTGACGCAGGGCCGTCACGTCAAATTCCAGCCAGCTTGTATTACGCAAGGTTTGCCAGTGCTCCACTGCCACGATAAGAGAGACCGCCACGCGGTCGATGAGGTTGCCAAGTTTACCGCTGTGGGGCGATGCCTGTCAGTCCTTGTGCTGCTGTTACTGCCGATTTCTCCCGCCTTGGCCGCGGATCTGGTCGAGACCTGTCCGCCACGTTTCTCTCCGCCGTCTTACAGCGACAAGCTGCTTATTGACCCGGCGCATTGGCAGGCCATGCAGCAGCTGCGGGACCGCTCACGCCAATGTCCACAGCTTGCCGCCGATTTCGCGCAGGCGTATTTCTGGGGCGGCGCGGACTGGTCGGCTGACTTTGTCGAGACGCAACGGTATGCCGCGCTTGCCAATGTGGCGCCGTCGCAGAAATGGCAATTACGCTTGATCAATGCCGGCTTTGTATTACTCGGTCGGCAGCACGGGGATGTGGACGCAGCTATCGCGGTGTTTCAGCGGGAGCTGGCGACTGAGAAAATGCTGCGCAGGCAGCGCGCCTGGGCGGTATTGAATCAACTTGCTGCTCGAGGGGATGTGCGCCAATCCAGAGACCATTATGCCTTGCAGTTACCGGATGGCAGCCTGCTTGCCAGCGACAAAAAGGGCAATATCCAACGGCTAGTAAGCAGGGCTTATGGCAGGGGTTATGGCAAGGTTCAGCAGCCTCCGCCAGCCGTATTCTACCCACGGAGCCAAGAGGCGTCGTTTGCCCTCCGAGCTTGGCAGGCGCCAGTGGGGCACTTGATCATCGGGCAGTTGTACAGTTATTACGATGGCCGCCAGAGTGGGCAATGTACGGCTACTGCGCTCAGCGATCGCTGGCTAATCACCGCGGCGCATTGCCTTTACCCGCCAGAGGCCGATGCGCCCCTTGCCGATGTTCTGCGATTCTTCCCTAAAAACGGCAATGACGCGGCGCAGGCATTTCGCGTCGAGCAGCTATGGATGCTGCAGAATAACCACCGCCAGCTACTGAACGGCGATATTGCAGCCTATGCAGGCAGTGATCTGGCGCTGCTGAGATTGGACGCTGCCCTTCCGGGTGAGGTGGTTGGCCCGACTCTGGGTTCCAGTCGTGACTCCTCGCTGCTGTACAGCTATGCCTTCGCTGAAAACACGCCCGATAGTAGTTTGTGGCTAAGTGTTTGCCTCCCAGAAAGGAAAGAAACTGTCAGCATCTCAAGCAGTGACAAGGTACGAATGGGACTGTTGTCACTGGATTGCGACAGCCAGCCAGGACAGAGTGGGGCTCTGCTGTGGCAGCCCGGGGAGCCGCTGAACGGGGTGGCGATTCTCTCGGCAAATCTTACTCAAGCGCATGAAAAGCGCGCCATTGCGGCGAGCTTTTCGGCACCGCTACTGGCAGATATTCAGCGCATATTGCGCAACGAAAAGCCCCGAGCTGTGCACTGGCGCCATGTTCAGCGGTAGTACCCCGGTGCAGCGGTGATGTATATTACAGCTCTTGCCACAAGGGGATGCTGATGCCCAAGGGATTTGAAGACAAGCTGGTCGTTGCTATTTCGTCGCGGGCGCTGTTTAACCTCGACGACAGCCATCAGGTCTTTGAAAATGAGGGCTTGGATGCCTATCAGCAATATCAGATCGAGCATGAAGACCAGATATTGGAGAAGGGCGAGGCCTTCAATATTGTCGAGCGTCTGTTACAGCTCAATGACGTGCTGGATAAAGCCCGCGTTGAAGTGATTCTGTTGTCCCGCAACTCTGCCGATACCGGACTACGGGTATTTAATTCCATCGAGCATTACGACCTGGATATTCGCCGTGCCGCGTTCAGTGGCGGCGAAAGCCCCTATAAGTATGTTGCTGCATTTGGCTGCCACCTGTTCCTTTCAACGAACGCTGAAGATGTCCGTCGGGCGCTGGATAATGGTGTGGCGGCCGCCACCTTGATGCCGCGTACCCGCAAGGCCGACCAGACGCCGCGACGCGAGCTGCGCTTTGCGTTTGACGGTGATGCCGTCCTGTTTTCCGACGAGGCCGAGCAGGTCTTCAAGCGCCAGGGACTGGAAGCCTTTACCGCCAGCGAGGTAGCGGCCGCTGACCAGCCGTTGAGTGGCGGGCCGTTCAAGCCTTTCCTGTCGGCGCTGTATACCTTGCAACGCGAGTTGCCCGCCGATGCGCCACCAATTCGCACCGCGCTGGTCACCGCCCGCTCGGCCCCCGCACACAAGCGGGTAATTCGCACCCTGCGGGAATGGAATATTCGTATCGATGAATCGCTGTTTCTCGGTGGTTTGGAGAAAGGCGAGTTTTTGCGCGCCTATGGCGCAGATGTGTTCTTTGACGATCAGCATAGTCACTGTGAATCGGCGAGCGAGCACGTGCCCGCGGGTCACGTTCCCCACGGCATTGCCAATCACCGTGATGACGACTGATACTGGTCGCGATCAGTGTTGTTTTACTGGAGCCAATAACAATGAAATTGCAGCAGTTGCGGTATATCTGGGAAGTCGCCCACCACGATATGAACGTCTCGGCAACTGCACAGAGCCTGTTTACCTCGCAACCCGGTATCAGTAAGCAGATTCGCATGCTCGAAGACGAGTTGGGGGTGGAGATCTTTGCCCGCAATGGCAAACACCTGACGCGGATTACTCCCGCCGGGGAGGCAATACTCAAGGAGGCCGGGGAAATCCTCCACAAGGCCGAGGGCATTAAGAGTATTGCCCAGGAATTTCGCAATCCCAGCAAAGGCAGCCTGTCCATTGCGACCACGCATACCCAGGCGCGTTACGCCTTGCCGCCGGTTATCAAAGCATTTATCGAACGCTATCCGGATGTGTCGCTGCACATGCATCAGGGTACGCCCATGCAGATCTCCGAGCTGGCGGCGAACTTCGGGGTGGATTTTGCTATCGCCACCGAAGCGCTGGAGCTGTTTTCTGACCTGATAATGATGCCCTGTTATCGCTGGAACCGGACCATTCTGGTGCCGCGGGACCATCCGCTGGCGGCGGTTTCCCGTCTGAGTGTGGAAGATGTGGCCGCGCATCCCATCGTCACGTATGTGTTTGGTTTTACCGGGCGCTCGAAACTCGACGAGGCATTCAGTGAGCGTGGTCTCGAGCCCAAGGTGGTGTTTACCGCAACCGATGCCGATGTCATTAAAACCTATGTGCGGCTGGGCCTTGGGATTGGCATCGTGGCTCAGATGGCTTACGACCCGGTTGCCGACAGCGATCTGGTCGCACTGGACGCCAGCCATTTATTTGAACCGAGCGTGACCAAGGTCGGCTTCCGGCGCGGGACGTATATGCGCAAGTTCATGTATGACTTCGTTGAGTTGTTCGCGCCACACCTGACGAGAGAGCTCGTCGATCAGGCTTATCAGTGCCACAGCAAACAGGAGCTGGACGAATTGTTTGCGCCGATCGAACTGCCGACCTACTGATACCCTGGCCCCGCAATTGCTTTATCCCCGCTGAGCCGTTAGATTGACCGCCTTTTTTGACCTTAGGAGACTGTAGCCGTGGAAATCGCATGCCTTGACCTTGAAGGTGTACTGATTCCGGAAATCTGGATCGACTTTGCCGAACGCACCGGAATTGAAGCCTTGAAGGCCACCACTCGCGACATTCCGGACTACGATGTGCTCATGCAGCAGCGCCTGCGTCTGCTCGACGAGAACGGACTGGGCCTGCCAGATATTCAGGAAGTGATTGCCGACATGCGGCCGATGGACGGAGCGCGGGAGTTTCTAGACTGGCTGCGCGCGCGTTTCCAGGTGGTGATTCTTTCCGACACCTTCTACGAATTTGCTGCGCCGCTGATGGCGCAACTGGGCTGGCCAACGCTGCTGTGCCACAAGTTGGAAACCGATAATCTGGGCAAGGTGGTGGATTACAAAATCCGCCAGGTAAACCCCAAGCGCCAATCGGTACTGGCTCTGAAAACCCTGTACTACCGCATCATTGCGGCGGGGGATTCCTACAATGACACGACAATGCTGGCCGAAGCCGACGCCGGTATTCTGTTCAAGGCTCCCAGCAATGTGATCGAGGAATTTCCGCAATTCCCTGCGGTTCACGATTACGAGGCACTGAAACTGGAGTTCATCAAGGCCTCCAATCGCAACCTCAGTCTCTAATCCGAGACCGACTCGGCAAGCGTTGTCATCAGCTTGCCGAGTTTCTCCTCTGTTTCACGAAACTCCTCATCGGCGACTGAGTCCGCCACGATCCCGCCACCGGCCCAGCCGCGTATTTCACCGTTTTGGCAGACAAAACTGCGAATCAGAATATTGCTGTCCATGCGCCCATCACTGCCCAAATAAAACAGGCTTCCGCAGTACAGCGAGCGTCGGCTGGGCTCCAGTTCCGCGATAATCTCCATCGCCCGGCGTTTGGGAGCACCGGTGATTGAGCCGCCGGGAAAACAGTCCAGCAGGGCCTGCAAGGGGCTGCGCGAGGGCATTAGCTCGCCGGAAATGGTGCTGACCAAGTGGTGAACGGTGCGGAAGCTCTGCAGCTCAAGGAGTGCGTCAACGTTCACGCTGCCTGCGATACAGTTACGCCCGAGGTCATTGCGCAGCAGGTCGACAATCATCACGTTTTCAGCCCGGTTCTTTTCACTGCTCTGAAGCGCGTCAGCCAGTTGTCGATCTTCCCGCGTATTGTCAGAACGCCGGGCTGTTCCCTTAATAGGCTGGGTGTGAAGTCGCCCGTCTTCCGCGCAGATGAAGCGTTCGGGTGAGAGGGACAGCAATTGCCCGGCGCCGAAATCCCAGTAGGCCGAGAACGGCGCGGCGGCAGTGTTGCGTAACTGGCGATACGCGCCCAGTGGTGATCCCTGATAACGGGCATTGAACTGCCGGGTGAGGTTGATCTGGTAACAATCACCCGCCCGAATGTAGTCCTGTACCGCATTGAAAGCCTCGAGATAGGCGGGCCAGTCCAGTGAGCTGGCAAACGGCTCGGTCAGCGCGAAACTGGGGAGTTTATTGTCAGAGCAACTCCCGTTGCGGAGGCGGTCGGGCCAGGCACTGCGGCTGCCGGCTTGCACGACGAGTTCACATTTCTGATGTTGATGATCGACAACGATGACCCAGTCATAAATGCCGGTAAACCAGCTGGGCAGTGTGTCGCCAGTCTTCCGCGCGAGCAGATGCTGCTCCCCCAGCTCGTAGCTGATATAACCGATGGCGCCGCCACAGAAGGGTAGCTCGGGGTCATGTTCAAAGTCGGTGATCGCGGCCTCTATGGCCTGCCGTTGCCTGTCGATTTGTGTGGCCACCGGCGTTGCGTCGTCAGGCGTGAAGGCAAAGCACTGAGCCGGGTCTGCACAAATCAGGCTGTAGCGTCCGCGCTCACTGTCGGGTTTGCCGGAATCCAGCAATAGGGGGCAGGGGGCCTCCGTCAGCCAGGTGAGATAATGACTGCTGTCATGGAAGTAGGGCAGCGGGCTGCGGCAAAGGCCGGACATGGCGTTGGAAAAGCTCCCTGAAGGGCTTTGACAGGGGGGCGATTGTACGCGCTAGGCCTATGAAAAATCTAGTATTTTGGTCATTCCAAGTGATCGATATGGTCACCCCTTCAGATTGACAGCCGCAGCGCCCTAAAGTAAGGTTAGCCGCCGCTTTGAGAAAGCTTTCAAGCCGTCAATGCAACACATACAGAACGGCAAGGCTTCTCAATCATCCGTCGCTTACATGCCTTCTGGCTTACTCCGAACAGTCTGGTTACGGCCAGTGCTGAGGACAGCTTCAGTCTGCATGTGGGTCTCGGAAACAAAAAATGACATTTGGGACTGACAGGCATGAGCAAAAAAGAGCATTTGACGCCCTCACTGGAAAATCCATTCGCGCTAAAAGCCGAACTCGAATTTACCGTGCCGGGACAAATTGATTACGAACCTGGCCTCTATGAAGCTGCGCTTCAAGCGGGTCATGATCTTCAGCAACGCCCCCTGAAAGCTGCCGGTATCAAAGCGGTACAAAAACAGCACGAAAAGAAACGCATGACCATCTGGGAGCGTATTCAGGTGCTGGCCGATGCGGGTACCGAGCCCAAGGTGCTGTATCAGAACTGGGGCAAGAATTTGGACGGTGCGTCACTGGTGACCGCCATCGTCAAAGTCAACGGCCGCGATGTGGCCATGTATGGCCATGATTTCACGGTTCGCGCGGGCTCCATGGACGCGACCAATGGCACCAAACTCGCCAACCTGTTCCAGTTGGCTGGCAAACTGGGTATTCCCCTGGTTGGTATGAACGATTCTGCCGGTGCTTACATCCCTGCGGGTGTGGGCGGCCTTGATGGCTACGCCGAGGCCTTTACTGCACTGCGTAAAATCAACGGCGTGGTGCCGTCGATTATGTGCATGTTCGGCTACAACGCCGGTGGTGGTGCTTACCTGCCGCGTCAGGGCTCTTTTGTTATTCAGCCCAACGACACGTTCTTCGGTCTGACCGGACCCGGTGTTGTTAAGTCCGTGCTGGGTGAAGACGTGACGGCTGACGAACTGGGTGGCCCCAGCGTTCACAGCCAGTCTGGCGTCACCGATTTCGTGGTGCCCGATGAAGTGGCGGCGCTGCGCAAGGTCAAAGAGCTGCTGAACTATCTGCCCGATAACTCAGCGTCCAAACCGCCGTTCCAGCCGACCTCAGATCCGCTGACTCGCCGTACCTGGGACGTTGACCTGCTGCTGAAGAAGGCCTTCAACAGCCCCACCGGCTTTAACACGCCGTTCGACATCAGCATCATCATTCAGCAGATGTGTGATCACGGTGACTATTTTGAGATCCAGCCTGAGCGTGCGCGTAACACCATCTGTGCACTGGGTCGTATCGGCGGCAACGTGGTGGGCTTTGTTGCCAACAACTCAGCCGTTTCCTCAGGCCAGATTGATATTGACGCCGCCTACAAGAACGCTCGCTTTATCCGTTTCTGCAACATCTACAATATTCCGGTGATCTTCATGGAAGACACCACCGGCTTCCTGCCCGGTCGCGATCAGGAAACCGGGGGTATTGTGCAAGCGGGTCGCGCCATGCTGGACGCCATCATCGATCTGCGCACACCGCGCTTCCTGGTGATTGTGCGCAACGCCTTCGGTGGCGCTTACGCCTCCTTTAATAACTACCCCACAGGCGCCGATTTTGTCTGCGCACTGCCGACCACCCGCCTGGCGGTAATGGGCCCGGCCGGGGTGGAGTATGTGTATAAAGACGAAGTTCGCAAGATTCGCGGCTCAATCAAATCGCGCATCGCCGAGGCTACACAGCAGAACATTGCTGCGGGCATGAGCGAAGCCGACGCGAGCGCAGCGGCGCAAACCGCGGTTGCCGAGTGGCAGAAGCAGGAAGAAGCGCTGCTGACACAACGCTATGAACGCGAACTGATGAACCCCAACGAAGCATTGAGCCTGGGCTCTATCTCCCAGATCGTCATGCCCTCGGACCTGCGAAAAGTCCTGGGCGAGCAACTGGAATTGCACCTGAAAGGCTACCAGCCTGCGCCGATGAGTGGCGTGCAGCGTGAATTCCACTAAGTGGTGAACCACTGATAAAACGCTCGACAACAACATACAGACGATTCGCTTACGAGGTTATCAACGTGCAAACGAGCAACAATTACTACCTGAACAATCCGCTGATTCACAAAGATCGTCAGCTTGATAAATCATCTTCAGAGTGGGTGAGAAGTTTTTCCTGTAAGGACTTGAAACCCCTAATTATTTGTCGTGGCCCCATCCGTAAAGAGGCGATGGATGCCTTCGACGAAATGGGTATCAACAGCTACGGCATTCTGCTGTCTGAGAAAGACTCTATCACTTACACGAATGCGCTCGCGCCCGAGTTGCGCACCCTGACAGATCCGAACCGCGTTCACCGCGTGCCGGACTACACAGGCGCAACCAAGGAAGAACGTCAAAAGCGTATTCAGCAGATCATTCGCATTGCCCACGACAATGGCTATAACGCCATCTTCGCCGGCTACGGTTTCATGTCGGAAGACGCCGAGATGGTGGAGTCGATGGAAGAGGCCGGTCTGAACTTTATCGGCCCCTGTTCCTTCACCCAGAAAGCCGCTGGCATGAAAGACCAGGCCAAGCGCACTGCACTGGAAACCGGCGTGTCGGTAACCCCCGGTGTGAACAATGCCACCAGCCTGGCGCTGTTTGCCAAATACGGCAAAGACGGTCTGGACAAGTGTGCCAAAGACAATAATCTCGACGTGGACTTTGCGGCCTGCAAAGACGACGAAGAGAAAGCGCTGGCACTGTTGGCCGCCTCTTATGATGCAGGCATCGACATTATCGATGCCGCTGATATCGGCGCTGCACTGCAAGTTGAAGCCAAGCGCATGCTGGCTGAAAAGCCCAATAACCGCTTCCGCCTGAAAGCGATCGCTGGTGGCGGTGGTAAAGGCCAGCGTATTCTGCAGTCCGCCAACTCCTACGACGGCGCGACGCTGGAAGAGAAAGTTGAGAAAGCCGCTGCCAAAGTGCCTTCGCTGGTACTGGAATGTCTGATCGAGCTGAAAACCAATGGTGTGGGCGATAACAAAAACGTCCTCATCGAGATGAATATCGACACTACGCGTCACCAGGAAATTCAGGTGGTGGGTAACGGCGAGTGGTGCATGACCATGGGCGGCCGTGACTGCTCACTGCAAATGCACGAGCAGAAGCTGTTGGAAGTGTCCGTGACCGAGGAAGAGCTGAAAGCCGCGATCACGGTGGCTGAAGACGCGGGCAAGACGGATGAAGCCGGTCAGCTGAAGAAAGACCTGGTCATTCTGCAGCGCATGGAAGAAGAGGGCGCGGTCTTCGGTCAGGCGGTAAAACTGGATTCCGTCGGCACCTTCGAGTGTATCGTTGACGGTGAAGCGCATTACTTCATGGAAATGAATACGCGTATCCAGGTGGAGCACCGCGTTACCGAGCTCTGCTACAAGCTGAAGTTCACCAACCCGGACAATCCCGCCGACTTCTTCATCGCTGAAAGTCTGGTAGAAGTGATGGCCCTGCTGGCCCGTCACGGCAAACGCCTGCCCAAGCCCGAGCGCATTGTTCGCGAGAAGACCTCTGTTGAAGCGCGGATGAACGCCACCAACCAGGCGCTGCAGCCTCACGCGGGCGGCATTATCGAAAACTGGTCCAACGCCATTCCCGGCGAAATTCGTGACGACCAAGGTATTTCGACTCACAACCCCGATACCGATGTGTTCATGAAGTACCATCTGGCTGGGGCCTACGACTCGAATATCGCGCTGTTGCTGACGACCGGTGAAACCCGCCTCGACAGCTATAATCGCATGGCAGAGATCCTGCGTCGCACTGAGCTGCGTGGTAAAGACCTCGCAACCAACCTGGAATTCCATTACGGCCTGGTTCACTGGTTTATTGGTAACGGCATCAACGCGCGCCCGAGCACGCGTTTTATCGTGCCTTACCTGACGGCGGTGGGCTTGCTGAAAGAGCAGGCTAACCAACTGGATCTGGACTACGCCTACGGTCAGATTCGCCAACGCTACCTGGAAGCCAATGCCGAGCAGGCTGCCGAGTGGGCCGCGGTACTGGACGCCAAAAAACTGCTGTTCACCCGTCCGCTGGAGCGCCTGTTCGCAGAGCCGCACTACATGTCTGGCTGGCTGAGCATCAACAAGAAGGCGCTGGTGATTAAAGACGGCAGCATCGAGTGGCTGGAAAACCCGATTCTGCTGCTGGATCGCCTGTACCACTACCTGAACATGGACTTCGAAGTCGGCAAGCCTGCGCGTTACATGATCTGGGATCACGATCACGACATCCTTGACGCTGCCGTTGGCTTCTACAAGTCGCTGGAAGAAAAACTGGGTACGGCAGATTTCACTGCCATCCAGAAGGCGCTGGGCAGCGACGCTGCGCCGGCCGGCTTCAGTGGTGACGAATGGGCCGCAGTACGCAGTGCGCACGCCGGTTATATGGCAGGTACCGAGCTGCTGGCAGTACTGGCGCATATCGCAAGCAGCACGGGCTTCTTCGAGCTGGCTGTGCAGCCTGATTTGAGCATCGAAATTCCCGAGCGTCTCACCGAGGAAAGCCTCCAGAAGCGCATGGCGAAGGTACTGGTACCACCGCCGGTTGCGAAGTCGGACGAGATTCTGGCCGCCAGTGGCGGTATGTTCTATCCGCGTGAAGCGCCGGGCATGGATGTCTTTGTCAATGAAGGCGACCACTTCGAAGCAGGTGATACCCTGTACATCGTTGAAGTCATGAAGATGTTCAACAAAGTGGTTGCGCCGTTTGCCGGCACCATCGAGAAAGTGCTGATTGATGGTGATGGCGTCATCATCAAGAAAGGTCAGCCGCTGTTCAAAGTGAACCCCGATGAGAAAATCGAGGTTGAGACACCTGAACAGATTGCTGCCGCGCGCCGCGCCAGCACCGATGGGTTCCTGGCTGGAATCGCCGGTTAAGACTTGTCCTCGCGGCGCCCCGGTGGCGCCGCTATCTCTTAGAGGGAGACATCATGATCACTGCACTGGACCATATCGCAATTGCCGTTCCTGACTTGGAAAAGGCGATCAAGCGCTTCATGGAAGATTTCGGCCTGACGTTTGAAGGCACCGAGGACGTTGAAAGTGCGAAAACGTCTACCGCGTTCTTCCCACTGCCCCCCACCAGCATCGAGCTGGTTCATCCGCTTAACGGCGAAGGGCCAATTGCCAAATACCTCGAGAAAAAGCCGGGCGGCATTCACCACCTGTGCTTTCGCACCGATGACATTGAAGCCGATGTCGCGCGCCTGAAAGAAAAAGGCTATCAGTTCCTGTCTGATGCACCGTCGCCCGGTGCTCATGGCTGCCAGGTTATTTTTATTCATCCCAAATCCTGCGACGGCGTGCTGATTGAGCTCAACCAGCCCTCCGACGATCACCACCACTAATTATCTGCGCCCCGGCTGCTCTCAGAAGTGGCAGGGTGCACACGACTATCGACAGGACCACGAATATGGCCGATTACAAAGCCCCTGAAGTTTCGCTGGACGAATGGCATAGCCTTGCCAACAAATCCCTGGAACGCAGCAACAAAACCCTCGATGACCTGACATGGCACACGCCGGAAGGTATCGACGTTAAGCCGCTGTACTCCGCTGAAGATACCCGCGACCTGCCTTACACCAATACTTTCCCCGGTCTCGAGCCCTTTATCCGCGGTCCCCAGCCGACCATGTATGCCGGTCGCCCCTGGACTATCCGCCAGTACGCTGGTTTCTCTACTGCAGAAGAGTCCAACGCCTTCTACCGTAAAGCCCTTGCGGCAGGCGGTCAGGGGGTTTCGGTGGCCTTCGATCTGGCGACTCACCGCGGCTATGACTCGGATCATCCCCGAGTCACTGGCGATGTGGGTAAAGCCGGTGTTGCCATCGATTCTGTCGAAGACATGAAGGTGCTGTTCGACGGCATTCCGCTGGATAAAGTCTCGGTCTCGATGACGATGAACGGCGCGGTACTACCGGTACTGGCGGGTTACATCGTCGCAGCCGAAGAGCAGGGCGTCAGCCAGGACCAGCTCTCGGGCACCATCCAGAACGATATCCTCAAAGAATTCATGGTGCGTAACACCTATATTTACCCACCAGCACCGTCGATGAAAATCATCGGTGACATCATCGCTTATGCCTCAGAGCATATGCCCAAGTTCAATACCATCTCGATCTCCGGTTACCACATCCAGGAAGCGGGCGCTGATGCCGCGCTGGAACTGGCCTACACGCTGGCCGACGGTAAGGAGTACATCCGCACTGCAATTGCTGCGGGGCTGGATATCGACAAATTTGCCGGTCGCCTGTCGTTCTTCTGGGGCATTGGCATGAACTTCTACATGGAAATCGCCAAGATGCGCGCGGCACGTCTGCTGTGGGCTGAGATTGTTTCCGAGTTTGAGCCCAAGAATCCGCGCTCGAAAATGCTGCGTACCCACAGCCAGACCTCTGGCTGGTCGCTGACCGAACAAGATCCGTACAACAACATTGTGCGGACCACCATCGAAGCGATGGCGGCGGTCTTCGGCGGCACCCAGTCGCTGCACACCAATGCACTGGATGAAGCGATCGCACTGCCCACGCAGTTTTCTTCGCGCATTGCCCGCAACACCCAGCTGATCATTCAGGAAGAAAGCGGTATCACCAAGGTAGCTGATCCCTGGGGCGGTTCCTATATGATGGAATCCCTCACCAAAGAGATCGCCGATAAAGCCCGCGAACTGATTGCCGAGGTTGAAGAGAAAGGCGGTATGGCCAAGGCCATTGAAACCGGCATGCCGAAACTGCGTATCGAAGAATCGGCGGCGCGCAAGCAGGCCCGTATCGACCGTGGTGAAGACGTCATCGTCGGGGTGAACAAGTACACCCTGGATGAAGAAGACGATGTCGAAGTGCTGGATATCGATAACGAGAAGGTTCGTCAATCGCAAGTTGCGGCACTGGGACGAATCCGCGACGCGCGAGATGAGAAAGCGGTCGAAGACGCACTGGAAGCGATTTATCAGTGTGCTGTCAGCGGTGAAGGCAACCTGCTGGATCTGTGTGTGAAAGCCACCCGCGTACGCGCTACCGTTGGGGAGATTTCTTTCGCTATGGAACGTGAATTCGGTCGTTTTAACGCTCAGGCGCAAACCGTGTCAGGTGTGTATGGCAGCGCCTATCAGGACGACGAAAACTGGCAGGGCATTTCGTCAGATATTGAAGGCTTCGTTGAAAAACATGGCCGCCGTCCCCGTATGCTGGTCTGCAAAATGGGGCAGGACGGACACGACCGCGGTGCCAAAGTTATTGCAACGGCATTCGCTGACGTGGGCTTTGATATCGACTTGTCGCCGATGTTCTCCACGCCGGAAGAAGTGGCCAAACAGGCGGTCGAGAACGATGTACACGTCGTGGGCGTTTCTTCACAGGCCGCCGGTCATAAAACGCTGGTGCCTCAGCTGATTGAAGAGCTGAAGAAAGTCGGTGCCGACGACATCATCGTTGTCGCGGGTGGCGTCATTCCGCGCCCGGATTACGATTTCCTGTACAAAGCGGGTGTGAAGGGCATTTTTGGCCCCGGCACCAAAATCCCGCTGGCGGCACGTGAAGTGCTGAACGCCATTAACGACGCCTACCAGGGCTGATCCGCAACGGCGTGAAACGGGAGGCGCGGTGTCCTGCGGGGCACTGTTGCCTCCCGTTTTCGCATGGGTATTTGCAATGAATATTGATGTAGAAGCGCTCAAACAGGGTAACCGCCGGGCCTTAGCGAAGGCGATTACCCTGGTTGAAAGTAAAAAGCTCGATCACCGCGCGCAGGCGCAAGAGCTGCTCGAGGCGGTGTTGTCCAATACCGGCAACAGTATCCGTATCGGCATTACCGGTATCCCCGGGGTCGGAAAATCGACTTTTATTGAATCCTTCGGCCAGTACCTGATTTCACAGGGTAAGCGCGTGGCGGTGTTGGCTGTCGACCCCAGCTCACCGATTGCCGGGGGCTCCATTCTCGGCGATAAAACCCGCATGGAAATGCTGTCGCGCAGCGATGATGCGTTTATCCGGCCGTCGCCCTCCGAAGGCTCGCTGGGCGGTGTGGCGCTGAAGACACGCGAAACCATGCTGCTGTGCGAGGCAGCCGGTTACGACGTCATTCTGGTGGAAACCGTTGGGGTCGGGCAGTCGGAATACGAAGTCGCGAGTATGGTCGACTTTTTCATGGTGCTGATGCTGCCCAATGCCGGTGATGAACTGCAGGGCATTAAGAAAGGCATTATGGAATTGGCCGATGCACTGGTGATCAACAAGGCCGATGGCGAGAGCATCAACCTCGCCACGCAAACCCGTCGCCACTACCAGAATGCACTGCATCTGCTGCGCCACAGCAGTTTCTGGACGCCTCAGGTGATGACCTGTTCTGCGCTGCGCAATGAAAATATTCAAGCGGTGTGGGGCATGATCAGCGACTATCAAGTCGACGCTACCAAGAACGGCGCATTGGCGGAGAAGCGTGCCCGTCAGGCCAAAGAGTGGATGAATAAGCTGCTTCATGAAATGCTGGATATCAAGCTGAAGGAGAACCCGGCCATCAAAGCCCTGTTGCCGGAATTGAACCGCAAGGTGACCGATGGCGAGACCACACCTTTCCTCGCCGCACAGCGCATTGTCGAGCTGCTCTTCGAAGGAACGCCGACATCATGAGCAAGGCGGTGGCCAGGAAACTCGATGAGTTCATCGCCCGTCATCTGCCGACGGCTCAGCACATGCAGTTGGCGGTGGCTGATTACGACAGCCACTCACTGACGCTGACCGCGCCGCTGGGGCCCAGCATCAATGACAAACTCACCGCTTTCGGCGGCAGTATCTACGTAGTCGCGGTGATGGCGTGTTGGGGGATGGTATACCTGCGCTGTGTCGAGCAGGGGCTGGATCCTGATATCGTCGTTGCGAAAGGCGAGATTGATTACATGAAGCCTGTCGATGGCGATATTGTCGCCAGCTCACTGCCCACCGACGAGGCCGATTGGACGCAGTTTTTTGAGGACTTTGCCGAGCGAGGACGGGCCAAGATTGCGCTCAGCTCTGAGGTGCGCATCGGCGATGCCGTGGCGGCGCGATTCTCAGGGCTGTACGCCATTGTCGGTGTCAAAGCATGAGTCGTCGGATTCCTTGTACAGGAAACAACTAAGCGCTTCGCGCTGAGCCATGCCGTCCCGGTAACCCAGGTCGATAAGCTTGCCGCAGAATTCCGGAGTGAACAGCAGGTAGCTGGCGATATTCACATTGCCGCCACGGCTGCTGCCCGTCCGTCCCAAAAATGCCCGGAGAGAACGGGGCAGCTCTTTTACATGATCGTCAGCAATACTGTCGATGTCTTCGCTGGGGCTAATCACCAAACAGCGAACGGGCAGCAAATTGCGACCCATCAGCTCGGTATTTTCCTCGGGGATCAGGGACAGCAACTCGTTGATCCGCTCCAGTCGTTCGATATCAATCTCGATGCTGTCGATAAAGGCACTGTTCAACAACTGCCCGATTATTTGCCCAAAGGCCGGAGACTGAATCGGCTTGGGTGTGGCGGAGTAGTGCTGGCGATGCCCGCTTGGCGGAATCACCAGTACCCGGTGCGCGCCTAGATGGATGGCCGGGCTGATGGGGGTGAGCTGACGCAATGCTCCATCGCCGTAGTAGTAGCGGCCTACCTTGGCGGGAGGGAAAATCGTGGGGATGGCGGCGGAAGCCATCAGGTGCTGCAGGGTAATCGGCGTGGCCAGTCCTTGTCGTCGCCAGCGTTGCCATCCGGCGTGGCCCGGGCCGCCCTGAAAAAAAGTTTCAGACAGGTTCAGACTGTAGTTCATCGCTGTCAACGACAGGGCGTCCAGATCACCGTTGAGAATATTGCGACTGATGTTGTTGAAGTGGATATGCTTCCCCAGCAGTTCCCGCAATGGACTGTTGTCCAGCAGGGCAACCGGCTTGCCAACCGCAATACCTGAATTGAACAGCGAGAGCCCCAGCCGCAGGGCATTGCGAATCACGCCGATAATATCGGCGCGATAGATCTTATCAGTGGTTAATTCCCGCCACAGCAATTCAAGTTTCTGTGCGGTGCCGGAGAAATGGTGTGCGCCCGCCGCCAGCGACACGGCATTGATTGCTCCGGCAGACGTGCCGGACAGAATACTGAACGGATTGTCGTGACGCGGACCGTGCAGTTCGGCAACCGCCTTTAATACACCTACCTGATAGGCTGCCCGGGCGCCGCCACCGGGAAGTATCAGTCCGGTATTCGCGTGAGCGGGAAGGAGCCTTTCACCGTCTTTCATGTCTAGCGCTGTCCGCGCAGGCCGGTTTCCACCAAGACTCGCGTGGCAATTTCCTCCACCGAGGCGTGGGTCGTATTGAGGTAGGGAATACCAAAGCGCTGGAACAGTGCTTCGGCGTCGCGGACTTCGTCTTCGCAGCGTCTCAGGCTGGCGTAGGGACTGTCTGGACGTCGTTCGGCACGGATCGCGGCGAGTCGAGAGGGTTCGATGGTCAGCCCGAACAATCGTGGACGATGTTCAGCGAGGGCTTTGGGCAAGCGGCGCTCTTCCAGATCTTCTTCGGTGAGAGGATAGTTTGCCACGAAGACCCCCGCCTGCAGCGCGAGGTAGAGACAGGTGGGCGTTTTACCGCTGCGCGACACGCCGATAAGAATGACCTGTGCCTGATCATAGCGATTGATGCGCGCACCGTCGTCGTTATCCAGTGCGAAGTTCACGGCATCAATGCGTGTCTGGTAGCGCGCATCTCGGTCGGCGTTTTGCAGGCGGCCCACGGTGCTAGAAGGCTTCTCGCCAAGGGCGGTTTCCAGTTGCGACAGAAAGGTGTCCAGCACGTCGATAATAAAGCCCTTGCTGGTGGCGATCACCGCGCGGATGTCTTGATTCACCAGCGTGTCAAAAATAATGGGCTGATGGCCGGTTTCCTCGGCGATGCGATCAATTTTAGCCACAGTTAACGCCGCTTTTTCTACAGAGTCGACGTACGGGACGACGATATGTTCAAACTCAAGCTGCTCAAATTGGGTCAATACGCTGCTGCCGAGGGTTTCCGCAGTAATGCCGGTGCTGTCTGAAATGTAGAAAACCGTTCTCTTCATGTAGTTTTTTTACCGAATGCAGGGTGTTTTTCGACGGGAATTTCCAGAATAGCTGTTTTAGTATGCTGGCGTCGCACTATTTTCACCCTTATAGCTGCAAGCCAAACGCATTGCAAAGGAGAATGACCGCATGGCTGAATACGTGATCTGGTTCAGGGACCTGGGTATGAACGATGTCGACCGGGTAGGGGGCAAGAATGCTTCGCTCGGTGAGATGATCAGTCAGCTCTCCAATGCAGGGGTGTCTGTGCCCGATGGTTTCGCGACGACCGCGCAGGCCTATCGCGACTTCCTCGACCAGAGTGGTCTGAATCAGCGTATCCAAGACATGCTCAAGGGCCTGGATATCGACGATGTGAAAAAACTGGCCGAAGTCGGCAAAGAAATTCGTCAGGCCATTGTTGATACCCCATTCCCCGGCCCGCTGAACGAGGCGATCAGCGAAGCCTATGCCAAGATGATCGATGGCAATCCCGCCATGGCCTGCGCCGTGCGCTCCTCGGCAACCGCAGAAGATCTGCCGGATGCTTCGTTTGCGGGGCAGCAAGAGACCTTCCTGAACATCAACGGTCTCGACAACATCATGATTGCGATCAAAGAGGTGTTTGCCTCGCTGTACAACGATCGCGCTATCGCGTATCGCGTTCACAAAGGTTTTGAACATGCCGACGTCGCACTGTCGGCTGGCATCCAGCGCATGGTTCGCTCCGAGACCGGCGCGGCAGGTGTCATGTTCACCATGGATACCGAGTCCGGCTTCGACGGTGTGGTATTCATCACCGCCAGCTATGGTCTGGGTGAGACGGTGGTGCAGGGCGCGGTAAACCCCGATGAATTCTATGTGCACAAGGCAACTCTCGCTAAAGACCGACCAGCGGTGCTGCGCCGTAATCTGGGCAGCAAGCTGATCAAGATGGTCTACGGCAGCGAGGCCGCTGCCGGTAAGTCAGTGGAAACCGTTGAGGTGCCCGAAGCCGATCGCAATCAGTTCTGTATCAGCGATGACGAAGTGATGTCGCTGGCGCGCCAGGCGCTGATTATCGAAAAGCACTACGGCCGCCCGATGGATATCGAGTGGGCTCGTGATGGCGACGACGGCAAGTTGTATATCGTTCAGGCTCGCCCGGAAACTGTGAAGAGCCGCGAATCCGCCAACATGATGGAGCGCTACCTGCTCAAAGAGAAAGGTGAAGTGCTGTGTGAAGGGCGCTCTATTGGTCAGCGCATCGGTGCCGGTCCGGTACGGGTAATTGCCGGTATCGCGGATATGGATCAGGTACAAAAAGGCGATGTGCTGGTGACCGACATGACTGACCCGGATTGGGAGCCGGTCATGAAACGCGCCTCAGCCATTGTTACCAACCGGGGTGGCCGCACCTGCCACGCGGCGATCATTGCCCGTGAGCTGGGTATTCCAGCGGTTGTCGGCTGTGGCGACGCTACCGAGAGGCTCACCTCTGGTCAGGACGTGACAGTGTCCTGTGCCGAAGGCGACACCGGCATGGTGTATGCGGGGCAGCTGAACTTTGATATCAGCCGCAACCAGCTCGACAGCATGCCCGAACTGCCGTTCAAAATCATGATGAACGTCGGTAACCCGGATCGCGCGTTCGACTTCCAGTCCTACCCGAACGCGGGTGTCGGTCTGGCGCGACTGGAGTTCATTATTAACCGTATGATCGGCGTGCACCCCAAAGCGCTGATCAATTACGACACGCTGCCCCGCGATGTTCAGCAGGCAGTGAAGCGCCGTGTGGCAGGCTATGCGGACCCAGTTGAGTTCTACGTGGAAAAGCTGGTGGAAGGCATTTCCAGCATCGCCAGCGCCTTCTACCCGGAGCGCGTGATCGTGCGCATGTCCGACTTCAAATCCAACGAGTATGCTCACCTGATTGGCGGCAGCCTCTACGAGCCCTCGGAAGAAAACCCCATGTTGGGTTTCCGCGGTGCCTCGCGCTACATCTCTGATTCCTTCCGTGAGTGCTTCGACCTGGAATGCCGCGCACTGAAGAAAGTCCGTGAAGAGATGGATCTTCAAAACGTCGAGATCATGGTGCCCTTTGTGCGCACCGTGGGCGAGGCCAAACAGGTCATCGAACTGCTCGCCGAGAACGGTCTGAAGCGTGGCGAGAACGGCCTGAAAATCATCATGATGTGCGAACTGCCTGCCAATGCCTTGCTGGCAGAGCAATTCCTTGAGCACTTCGACGGTTTCTCGATTGGCTCCAACGACCTCACTCAGCTCACGCTGGGACTGGATCGCGATTCCGGCTTGATCGCTCACTTGTTTGACGAGCGCAACGACGCCGTCAAGGTACTGCTGTCCAGCGCGATTAAAGCCTGTAAAGAGCAGGGCAAGTACATCGGTATTTGTGGTCAGGGCCCGTCGGATCATCCCGACTTTGCCCAGTGGTTGATGGAGCAGGGCATCGACAGCGTATCGCTCAACCCGGACTCAGTGCTCGAAACCTGGCTGTTCCTGGCGGAGAAACTGAACGCTTGATATAGCCACCCGGTCTCATTGCAAGAACGCGCTTGGGCCCAGGCTGTTTATCAGCTTGGGCTTTTTTGTGCCGGGCATAACTATTTGTATGGCCCGGTCACTGAGGTAAGATGCCGCAAACCCCATGTGGCAGGGCACTATGCGTTACTACTCTCTGGAAAAGCTGATCAACCTTTTCGATGGCTATCGGGAAGTGTTCAAGATCGACAATCACTCGCTGATGTTGTTGCAGATTGATGGGCAACGCTACGCGGTGGAGAGTAGCTGCCCACATAGAGAGTACCCCTTGACCGCTTCAGATGTGGTGGGTGATGAGCTGGTCTGCCCGAAACATCACTACCGCTTTGGCATCAGTGATGGCCAGCTGCGCTTTGCCAGCGAAGAGCCTTGCCGCAACTTACGCTGTTATGAGCTGGTCTACCGCGACAATGAAATCGGTGTGATGCTTGATGGTTGAATATTGGCGCTCAGTAGAGGCGCTTCAACCATGGCGAAGGCCGTGAGACCTGCCAGATCCGGTCAAACTGTTCGATGTACTCCCTTGCCGCGGCGCGCCTGTCAACGCCACTCCGCAGGCCACTTTGGCTGTGGCGGGTGTAGGCCGCAAAATGGCCGTTATCGCCCACCAGAAAATACTCGCGCAGCTCTTGTTGTAACTCTACCCGCGCCAGCCGAATGTCGACCGCGCTGAGGCGACGGCTCAGTTCCACCAGCGGGTGGCGGACTTCCCGTAACGGTCGATCATCGCAGATGAGCAAGCGGACTTCGCTGTTTCGATGCCGTCTTGCCAGCGCCGACAGGGCCACGCTCAAGGCGTCTTCGCTGTAAATTGCTTCATTCAGACTGAGACTGAATATGCGCACTTGGCGCCGGGCCTGCTGACAAATATCCAGTGCCAGAGCGGAGAAGTCTTGATGCTCAGGGGTGCTTTTTGCAGCCGTGTCCAGCCGCAATTCCATGCTGACGTGGGGAATTCCCGCATCCATGAAGGGCTCGCCATAAATTTTGAACCCGGCTTTGCGGTAGAAGCCTATCGCGTGTTGCTGAGCGGCCAGACGGAGCAGGGGGAATTGCTGGGCTTTCGCGCTGGCTATCACGGTGTCCAGCATATCTTGGCCGATATGCTTGCCGCGATAATCGGCGAGTACTGCCATGCGGCCAATATATCCGTCGCTAAGCAACCGAACCGTGCCGACCGCTGTATCACCCAGTGAGGCCAGCCAGTGTTGTGCCTGAGGGTCATGCTCATCGATTTCCAGCTCGATAGGGACATGCTGCTCGTCGACAAAAACGCGGTGACGGATAGCGGTAAGAATCTCGGCGTCGTCTTGCCAGCTGACTGGCTCAATCTTCAACATCGTCATCGAAATACACCGTACCCGCCTGATAGAGGCTATAGCGTAATTCAGGTGTTAGAGTCGTGACAATGTCATCGTTTTGCTGAGCACAAAAGGCGGCAATCTGCTCGCGGTAAGCGCTGTCATAAGAATAGGCACAGCCGTCGGCAAACAGATAGTGCGCGTCGAGCGCGAGACGGGCGCCGGGGCGCAAATATAGCTTGGAATGCTGTTCCTGCGATTGAAATTCGACAAAGGACAGAGCCGGGTTCGAGAACAATTGCTCGTTGTCGACATGGCTCATTAACTGGCCGAACCAGCGCGAGAGGCTTTGGTCATCATCCAGCCCCTGACTGAGCACCTGCCGCAGCTGGCTGACGACCTCTTCAGGAATCCAGCCGGGATTGGCATCGGCGCGGAGTGCTGCATCCCGAAAACGCTGGTCTTCGCTCAATGCCGATTCACGCTCCATAGACCACTGAGAAATCAGTTCAGCGTGGGAGGGGGCGCGAAAACCGACCGACAGCGTGATGCAGTCATCGCCCTCGGCGCGGCCCCAATGGGCGACACCCGGCGGGATGTAGAGAATGTCACCGGGTTCCAGCAAAACGCTCTCACGGCACTCAAACTGTTTTAACAGTCGCAGTTCAGGATGGCCGAGCAGCGGTGTGTTGTCATCGCAGTGTTGACCGATGTCCCAGCGCCGCTTGCCATGCCCCTGAACCAGAAAGACGTCGTAGTTGTCGTAGTGTGGACCCACGCTGCCACCATCACTGGCATAGCTGATCATGATGTCATCGATACGCCAGCGCGGCAGAAATCGAAAGTGTTCGAGCAAAGCCGCGACTTCCGGAATCCAGTGATCGACGGACTGTACCAGCAGCGTCCAGTCGCTTGCCGGCAGTTCCGCAAAGTCTGACTCATCCAGTGGACCATGCCGCAGCAGCCAGTCCTCGCCATCGCGTCGGATCAGTCGTGAATCGACGTCGGCTTCACAGGCGAGCCCGGCAAGGTCATCGCCATCGACTGGGCAGACAAAGGCGGGCAGGGCCGCGCGCAACAGGCGTGGCTGGCGCTGCCAGTCACTGTCGAGAAACTGCTGGGCGTCGAAGTCCTGCAGCGCCACGAATCAGATCCGCTTGGCCTGCGCGATCGCATTGCCAATATAGGTGGCAGGGCTGAGGGCCTGCAGCTCCGCTTTCGCTTCAGCGGGAATCTCCAGCGTTTCCACAAAAGTTTCCAGCGCCTCGCGGGTGATGCGCTGTCCGCGAGTCAGGGCTTTCAGCTTCTCGTAAGGGGATTCCACGCCGTAGCGACGCATCACCGTCTGGATGGGTTCGGCGAGGACTTCCCAGGCATCATCCAGGTCGGCGGCAAGGCGCTCGGGATTAATTTGCAGCTTGCTCAATCCTTTCAGCGTCGCCTGATAGGCGATCATGCTGTAGGCCATTCCCACGCCCATGTTGCGCAGCACGGTGGAGTCGGTCAGGTCGCGCTGCCAGCGGGAAATCGGCAGTTTGGCGGCCAGATGTTGGAGCACGGCATTGGCAATACCGAGGTTGCCCTCGGAGTTTTCAAAGTCGATGGGGTTCACTTTGTGCGGCATGGTGGAGGAACCCACCTCACCGGCAATGGTGCGCTGCTTGAAGTAACCCAGCGAGATATAACCCCAGATATCCCGGTCCAGATCGATCAGGATGGTGTTAAAACGTGCCAGCGCATCGAACAGCTCGGCAATATAGTCATGGGGTTCGATCTGCGTGGTGTAGGGATTCCAATTCAGGCCCAGGCTCTCTACAAAACTGCTGGCATTGGCCTCCCAATCGACTGCTGGATAGGCCGAGAGATGGGCATTGTAATTGCCTACGGCGCCATTGATTTTACCCAGCAATTCAACTGCGGCAATGGCTTCGCGCTGGCGGCGTAGACGAGCTACGACGTTGGCCAGCTCCTTGCCCATGGTGGTGGGGCTGGCGGTCTGGCCATGAGTGCGTGACAGCATGGGAATCTCGGCAAACTCACGGGCCTGTCCGGCCAGCGTATCGATGATCTGATCGATATCCTTCAGAATAACGTCGCGCCCCTCGCGCAGCATCAGTGCGTGAGACAGGTTGTTGATATCTTCTGAGGTGCAGGCGAAGTGCACGAACTCGGAAATTGCGGCGAGCTCGTCGTCCTCGGCAATGCTTTCTTTGATGAAGTACTCGATGGCCTTTACGTCGTGGTTCGTGGTGGCCTCAATTTCCTTGACGCGGGTAGCCTGGGCCTCACCGAAATTGGCAATCATCTCGTCCAGTACGGCACTGGCGCGGGCGGAGAGGGCGGGCACCTCATCGATACCAGGATTGGCCGCCAACTGAGCCAGCCAGCGCAGTTCCACGACCAGACGGCTTTTGATCAGGCCAAACTCGCTGAACACCGGGCGCAGTGAGGCGGTTTTGCTGCCGTAGCGGCCATCAACCGGAGAAATAGCGGAGAGCGCTGACAATTCCATTATCGGGTACCTTTCTAAATAAATTTTCAATGATGCGGGCGGGCGTTTTACCGGGGCGAATCATACACTGCTCAGGGGCGGATTTCAGTGCTGAGCAGCGCCTGCGCTTCGGTAAAAAGCCGATTTCGATTAAACAGCAAGCTGAGACGATTGCCTCCAGCCTGTCGCCACAGGTAGGCGGCGCGAATGGCCGCCAGCAACAGGGCGCGAATGCGCGCAGCATTCGCCGGATTTTGCAATTGCTGGGCATTGCCTGCCACTTGAATGCGGAAGCGGTAGTTTGACAGGGTGTCCTGATAGATATCGGCCAGGGTGACAGAGATTGCACTGACGTCACTGCTGAATTCACGCTTTTTGGCGGCGTGTTCCAGGCGGCTGCGCATGATCGACGCGGCAGCATTATCTTTTCGCAGCTTGTTCTGCAGAAAAAAAACGCCCATGCAATAGCGGGTAATGCGCTGACGTTCACCGTAATCGTTGCCACTCAGCAAGTCGCGCAGGGCGCGAATGCCCAATTCAAGCATGCGGGTACCGCCAAAAATCTTTTCGGTGTTGCCGCCGTCAAAATCGAACAGGCTATTGAGAGAAGCCTCGGTGGCAGCCGGGTCACTCTGGCCGCTGCGGGCAACCTGGTCGACCAAGGTGACGGCCTGGAGCATGGCCGCCAACGCCAAGGTCTGCTCACGTGCAGCCTGTGGAGTAAGGGAAAACAGCATTAGCGATTGTACCCCGATTCAATAATTCCGCCGCCCAGGCACTGGTCTCCAAGATAAAACACGGCTGATTGTCCCGGCGTAATGGCGCGCTGGGGCTCTGCGAATAGCACTTCATAGCCACTTTCTGTCGGGCGGATTTCACACTCCTGATCGACTTGTCGGTAGCGAGTTTTAGCCGTGCAATGCAGCGGCAGTGATGGCGTTTGATGATTGATCCAGTGGATTTCCGACAAGGTCAGGCAGTTCTTGAATAAGCCGGGATGCTGACTTCCCTGAGCCACAAGCAGAACATTTCTCTCCAGATCTTTGTCGATAACATACCAGGGCTCGTCGCCAGCATCTTTCACGCCGCCGATACCTAATCCCTGTCGCTGGCCAATGGTGTGGTACATGAGGCCACTGTGTTGCCCCATATCCTTACCGTCGAGGCTTTCGATACGACCGGGCTGCGCGGGAAGGTACTGCTGCAGAAAGTCCTTGAAACGCCGCTCGCCAATAAAGCAAATGCCGGTACTGTCCTTTTTATCATGCGTTACCAGGTCGTGCTGCTCAGCCAGTGCTCTGACGGCAGGCTTCTCCAGTTCGCCTACCGGAAACAGGGTTTTGCTGAGTTGCTCGGCAGAGACCGCGTGAAGGAAATAGCTCTGGTCTTTATTCGGGTCAAGCCCCTTGAGAAGCTGTGTATCTTCTACATCGGCACTGCGGCGGGTGTAATGCCCGGTGGCGATGCCGTCGGCGCCCAACGCCAGAGCGTAGTCGAGAAACGCCTTAAATTTGATTTCGCGGTTGCAGAGAATATCCGGATTTGGTGTGCGACCGGCTTTATACTCGGCCAAAAAATGCTCGAAGACATTGTCCCAGTACTCCTGAGCAAAATTGGCGGTATGGAGGTAGATGTCCAGTTTCTGGCAAACCGCCGCCGCATCGGCCAGGTCATCCATTGCCGTGCAGTATTCCGTACCGTCGTCCTCGTTCCAATTCTTCATGAACAGGCCTTCAACCTGATAGCCCTGTTGTTTCAGGAGGAGGGCTGTCACCGATGAGTCCACACCGCCGGACATGCCAACGATCACCTTCGTATCGGCGATCGCTTTGTCGGCAATGCGTACTTGTGATGGGCTCATCGCGGGCTCCCGTATATCATACTGAGTGGGTAGCGCTGACCCTCGAAGTAGCGTTCAACGCAGTCCAGCACCATAGGGCTGCGAAGTTGCGGGCGGCGCTCGCGGATTTGCTCCAGCGTCAGCCAGTGAACGGTATCGATATCGGCATCCAGCGGGCTTTCAGGGCAAAACGCCTGAGGCCGACCGAAGAAGGTGGTGCGGTGATAGGTCATATTCTTGCCCGCCGGGGTATACAGGCCCAAACCAACCACGCCCTGCAGCTCAACTCGCCACTGGGTTTCTTCGAGCGTTTCCCGCAAAGCGGCCTCAATCAGCGATTCACCCGCTTCAAGGTGTCCTGCCGGTTGATTAAACACCCGTCGACCGTCGCGGATTTCCTCGACCATCAGGAATTTTCCATCGTTCTCGATGACGCATGCAACGGTTACCCGGGCCTGCCAATCCATATTGAAACCTTAACGTTTTGTCGGCGATCAAAACGCCGCAGTATACCAGCTCGTCCTTAGCGGCGACCACGTTTTGGAGGCAGGCTGCCGCGTCGTCTGGAAGGGCTGCGGCGCGAGATGGGAGAAGACGGCGGGGCAGGGAAGCGCTTGGCGAGCTCCTCGCGACTCAGCGTCAATCGCCGATACTCTCCCGGAGCCAATTCGCTAACGCTCCAGGGGCCAATTGCAGCACGGACCAAACGTAATGTTGGGAAGCCTACCGCTGCGGTCATCCGCCTGACCTGTCGATTTCGTCCCTCGCT